>NZ_JAYUPA010000128.1:0-6284 GCF_043760365.1 Armatimonas sp. | reverse complement strand
CCTCGACATCGTCCGTGCGCTGGATGCCCAGGCGGTGCTCAATGGCCTTTAGGCCGCCCGTCTGGCCTAGGCGGCGCAGCGCGGGACACAGATCAATGTGGAGCTGATCGAGTGCCAGCTCGGGGAAACGGCGGCGCAAAAATGGCAGGTCGAAGCTCGTGCCAAAGAAGCTCACGAGCAGCTTATAGTCTTTAATGTCACCAACAAAATCCTCTAAATTTTGCCCTTTAACATACAGCCTTGTCTCGAAGCCATCGAAGAGCCCGATTACTGTTATTGCGTTAGCATCGTAGCCACCGTCGGTTTCGATATCCACGTAGGCGACACTCTCGCCAAATACCTCAGCCCCACGCCAGAGGGCGGCAGGGGGGAGGTTCTTCTGGAACCAGCGGGAGTCCTGGCGCTCCAGGGCAGCAACCGACGCTTCGAGGGTGGGGAGGAGCAGATTTTTCTTTGTTTCGGAGAGGGGGAGCTGGGAGGGTGTACTGAGGGCCGCCTCCCAGCTCAGGATTCCCTCCTCCCAGAGGCGCTGCTCGCTGGTAGTGCCCAGCCCTTGTGCATGACAAAACGTGGCGGTTAGCATCTTATTTCTACGTAAGAATACCTGATTTTGGTGGTTTCCCTTACCGTCGGTCTGCTTCTTGCGCTACACTGCTTTGAAGGAACTTGAATATGAAGCGGATCATTCGAAATTCTACGATTGCATTGGGCGCGGCTCTGATCGCAACCGTGGCACAGGCCCAGGGGCTGGGAGCAGCGCAGCCCTATAATCTCTATGTTTTGGGCAATGCCTGGCAGCAGGGTGCCGATGCTGAGGGCGGTGTCGCTGTGGGGGGCAACCTGAGCGTGGGCGACTGGGGCTTCACCACGGGCTGGAACGGCGGCGGCAAGCTGGTCGTGGGGGGGGATCTGAATAATCAGGGCCATAGTGTCCATCCTGATGGTGTCTTTGCGGGCGGCAACCTGAACTACGCACAAACTCTTACCTCAAACGGTGGGGTGCAGGCCAACGGTAATGTCTTTATTGCAGGCGGACAGCCCAGCAGTGTCAAGCACGGTGGCAGCTTTGGCTACACCGGCACCGAGACCTTCCCGACAAGCAGTGGTTTTAGCAGCTCTCCAATAGATTTTGGCGCAACCAACTCGTTTTTACTGTCGCAGTCGGCCTATCTTGGCGGTTTGAGCGGAGTCAGTATCGCCGATGTCTCGGGCACTGGTGGCTACGTCAACCTGAATGCGTCCGGGGGTGGGCTGAAGGTCTTCAATTTTTCTGAGAGCGCCTTCGAGAATAGCTGGTTCATCAACTTCGATAATGCTGCACCCGATACCACGGTTCTGGTAAATGTCGCGGGCACCAACGTGACGGCTCCCAATGGCAACTACCTCTACAACTGGGTGAACTACCCGGATGGCCCTGGAGCGGGCAATGTTCTCTATAACTTCTACGAGGCAACCAATCTTCATATAGATGCTATGGGGGGCTCGGTTTTGGCACCCAAGGCGGCTCTTGATTTCGACTATGGCGTGATCTACGGCAGTGTGGTTGTGGGGCAGCTCGGCACTCAGAACGATTCTTCCGTGGGACAGTTCAATCAGCGAGATCGCTTTGGCAACGACATCAAGTTCCGTGGTCGTCTACCGCAAATTCCTGAGCCAGGCACGCTGGTGCTGGCTGGTTTAGGACTGGCCGGGCTGGTCCTGCGCCGTCGCCGCAAGTAAGCTCAAGCCTTCCTTCACCTACCCTCCACCGGGACTCCCGGCGGAGGGTTTTGTCATCTTTGTGTCGAAGTGAGTTTCTATGATTCTTTGCCTTGGCCTTACCCCGACAGTGCAGCGCACGCAGCGCTTTGCGCACTTGACGCTGGGCGAGGTTAATCGAGCTACGGAGACCATCACAACGGCCTCAGGGAAGGCGGTGAATGTGGCGCGGGTGCTACACACGCTTGGTGCACCGGTCTCTCTCATCCAGCCTTTGGGCGGCGGCTCGGGGCACTATGTTCACGAAAACCTCCCGTTTGAGCAAGAAATTATCTGGGCCGAAGATCATGCCCCAACGCGAACGTGCTGTACACTGCTCAGTGCTGACAGAGCCACGGAGCTAGTCGAGGAAGCCGCTCCTCTCTCGGAAGCCGATACCGCACGTGTTGTTGCTGCGGTACTTGCCAAGCTTCCCGGTGCGCTGGTACTGGCGCTCTCTGGCTCCCTGCCGCCCGGTGTGGCTTCTGATTTCTATGCCCGTCTCTGTGCCGCCGCTTCCGTTCCCGTGGTCGTGGATGCGCAGAAAGCGCCGCTACGCCTTGCACTGTGTGCGCATCCCTATCTCGTCAAGCCCAATCGCCAGGAGACTGTCGCGGCGCTAGGGCTGCCCGAAAGCACGGAAGCTCTGGGCTGCGCACAGGCTCTGTGTGCCGCTGGTGCACAGAATGCCCTGGTCTCAGCGGGCAAGGCGGGAGCCGTCTTACTGACAGGTGAGGGCGTGGCGTGGCGGATTCTGCCGCCCGAGATCACCCCGCTCAATCCCATTGGCTCAGGGGATGCGCTCATGGCGGGCTTACTCTTTAGCCACTTTGTGCAGCAGGAAACACTTCTGAACTCCGTGCGCTTTGGAACCGCGTGCGCTGCCGCGAACTGCCTCACCCTGACATCGGGCGTCGTACATCCCAAGGATATTAACCAATTGCTTCCCCAAGTTGTCTTAGAGTCGGTACAATAGATCAGATTCTCCCATGGCACAGCAACAACAACTTACCCCTGAACCTCAGCGCTACGACGAGCAGACGCTCCGTCAGGTAATCCAATTTGCAGATCGGCTCCAGACCGAACACAAAGAGCGCTACTCCGCCGACGATATCGAGAAGATCGCCGCTGAGATTGGGGTGCAGCCAGAGTTTGTCCAAAAAGCGCTCAATGAGATCGAGGACAAGCACGACGCGCAGCAGAAAACGGAGACGGTGAAAAAGCTCGCGATCCCAGTTGTCACTGTGCAAGTTAATCAGGCCATGCGTCAGGCAGGCCAGGAATTGGGGGGAACGGCGAAAAACTTTATTCAGACCGTGGCACAGCGCCTTGATGCGGCGGATGTGTCGCTGATGAAGAACTATGTCGGTATGTGGTGGGGCACTGCCTGGGCACTACTCCCCATTGCCGATGCCATTGGAGGACGACGCTTCGATGAACCCTTGACGGCTCTGGCGGGAATCACCTACATTGGATTTGGCATCTATCTCAACAAACGCCTTGAAGCCAAGCAGAAAGAGGCAAAGTTAGCTACCCAAGTGCCCGTTCCGCCCATACCTGCACAGACGGGCGTCGCGCCACCCGTGCGCTACTCGGTGGAGACAAGCGGCGTCTCACGTGACGAGCTCCTGGCGCAGATGATCCAGATTCAAAAACGTCTAGAAGGCGGGCGAGTGCGCCAGGCATTTTTGAGCATTGATGTCGTCAGCTCCAACGAGCTGAAGCGCTCCGCCGATGAGCTTCTCGTCGAGTATTCGTTCAATCAGTACCGGCGCTTCGTCGAGGAAATTGTTCTGGCGGAAGGTGGGCAGGTACAGTCCACGGCGGGCGATGGGACAATGGCGATGTTTGCCTCCGATGCGGGGGCAGTGCGGGCAGCGCTACGGCTTCAGGAGAAGATGGCGAGCTTCAACGCGGAGCACAACCGCCTGCCTCGCCCGTTTCAGGTTCGGTGTGGCATCAACGCGGGCGAGGTCGCCCTCATGCCGGGGGCGCCCATCGGACATCTCCAGAGCGCCGTGATTGACCGTGCCGCCGCTCTGCAAAAATCCGCAGCCTCGGGCGATATTATCGTCTCTGGCGATCTGGCCGCCGAGGGACTGGCGGCTCTTGGGCGCTACGGACGGCACGCCGACAGTCCCGAGGGTGGCGTGCGCGGCTTTTCCTGGCGTGCTGGGTTCTGAGAACGGGAGGCTCGGAGCCTAGATCGGCTTGGCGGTGCTGACGGAGAGCTCCCGCACTTCATCCGCAGTGACTTCACGGCCTAACTTCTCGGAGAGGTAGATTCCCTCGGAGATCAGCATGGTGCTCAGCGCCAGGTCCAGGGTGGGAAGCAGCGTGTCATTGCCAAGTAAGACATTGACCCAGTGGCGCTGGCTATTGTCGCGCGTGTCCGTATCGCCATCGTCGGTGCGGAGCTTGCGCCGACGGTAGGCCGCCGCGCCCATCGAAGCGCCGCCATCAATGTCTAGATCGCCCTGCGATGTGAAATATCCGAACGGGCGTAGGCGTGCGCCGCCGTCGCTGCCCAGAATAAACGAGCCCTCCAGCGTGTCTAAGTGCATCGCCCAGGCTTCGAGAATGTCCAGCGCGATCCCATTGGAGAAATTCACGAGGCCGGTTCCGAGCTCCTCCACCGAGTAGCCGGAGAGCTCTTTTCGCTTGGGGTCTATTGCCACTTTCTGAAACGTGCGACCACAGATGCGCGTGGGAGTCGGGTTGCCCAAAAGCCAGAGCAGCTCAGAAATATGATAGACCCCCATGTCGTAGAGCGCCCCGCCGCCGGAGTTCTCTTTCTGCACGAAAGTCGGCTTGCCGTAGCCGTCCACGTAGGGCCGACCGCGCCGCCGGTGGCCGTTGGTGCGGGCATAATAAACCTCGCCCAGTGCGCCCTCCTCAATCAACTCCTTGACAGAGCGCACTTCGTTCGAATAAATCCCCGCGAGCTGAATATGCAGCATTTTTCCCGAGGCTTCTGCCGCCGCCTTCATCGCCAGTGCATCGGCGTAGGCTCCGGCCATCGGCTTCTCGCAGTAGCAGTGCCGCCCCGACGCTAAAACGGCCTCGACGCCCGCTCGGTGAAAATTATTGTGCAGACAGACATCCACCGCGTCTAAGTCGTCGCGCTTTAGCATTTCGTGGGCGGAATAATACACATTCGGAATCCCGAATGTCTTGGCGCTCGTGTCCGCCGCCGACGGAAGAATGTCCGCACAGGCGACCACATTGGCTTCGGGGATATCTTGATACGTCTTGAAGTGTTGTTGGGCGATCTGCCCACAGCCGATAATGCCGATCCGAACTTCATTCTTGCTCATAGCGCTAGGTTCGCCAGAGCGCGAGCGGGTTCCTGCTGAGGGCGGAACTGTGCTTCGTGCAGGCGCTGGTAGATGCCGCCTGAGGCCACAAGCTCCTGGTGGCGGCCTTGCTCGGCGACTCCTGTCTCATCCACGACCACGATTCTATCGGCGTTCTGGATGGTGGCGAGGCGGTGGGCGATCACCAGAGTGGTGCCGTCCACGGTGATTCGCCCCGAGAGCGGCTCATAAAACCGAGGGACGAGTGAGCAGATCGTGGTCTTACCCGCGCCGCTCGGCCCGACAAAGGCGACCGTCTCGCCGGGATGAATGGTGAGATTGATGTTATCCAGCACCTGCTTGTGCGCCTCGTAGCCAAACGTCACTTGCTCGAAGCGAATCTCGCCCGTTAGGTGCTCGATCGTTTTCGCATTTGGCACGTCGGCGATATCGGGTGCGGTGTTCAGCAGCTCCGAGTAGCGCTTGAAGCCCGCGATACCCTTGGGGTAGGTTTCGAGCACCGCGTTGATCTTCTCCACCGGGCGAAAGAAGACATTGACCAGCAAGAGAAATCCCATAAACCCGCCAACGGTCAGCTCGCCGCGAAGTACATAAAATGCTCCGGCGATCATCACAAAGAGCTGGACAATGCGCATGGTCATGTAGCTCAGCGACATACTCTTGGACATTAAACGATAGGCATCGAGCTTCGTGTCCCGATAGGCTTCGTTGTCCTTGGCAAAGAGCCTGCGCTCGTGGTCCTCGTTAGCAAAGGCCTGCACCACCCGCATCCCGCCCACATTCTCTTCGATACGCGCATTAAAATCCCCGACCCGGCCAAAGAGCGCCCGCATGTTGAGCGTCATCGCCCGCCCATAGCGCGTCGAGACCCACGTCATCGGGGGCACGATAAGCCCCGTAATTAGCGCGAGGGTCGGGTTCAGCGTGAACATCAGTCCAAAGGAGCCCAGAAACGTCATCACGGCGATAAACGCGTCCTCGGGGCCGTGGTGCGCCACTTCGCCGACTTCCTCTAGGTCTTTGGTGATCCGAGCGACCAAGTGCCCGGTTTTCTGGTTGTCGAAGAAGCGAAACGAGAGCTTTTGCAGATGATCGAAGATCTTGCGCCGCAGCTCGGTCTCGATAGAGATTCCCAGCACGTGCCCCCAGTAGTTCACGACATACTGAAGCCCCGTGTTCACTAAGTAGATCAGCAGCAGCCCCACGGCGGCGCTGAGAATCAGCCCCCAG
>NZ_JAYUPA010000127.1:0-2256 GCF_043760365.1 Armatimonas sp. | reverse complement strand
CCACCGCTGCCCGTGAGAAAAAGGGGATAGAGACGCTTAGTTCCACTTGTAGTGTCTGGGCACTAATCACCCATTCGATTTCATCAATGCGTGGCAGTAGGGCAACTTCCTTCACCTCACCATTTGCCTCCACTTCGGGCCATTGGTATTTTTCTCTGCGAAGCTGAACCAAGTGTTCTTGAAAATTTTGGTTCAGGCTTCGCTGCAACCGTGTCCCGAAATCAGAGATTGACACGTTAATCGCAGAAACTCGCAGCTTATCCTGCACTGCCACCTGCTCATCTTCGTAGCCGATTGTGGCAAATCGAGGACGAAGCTCGTCGTGTATTCTGCGGCACTGCTGTTCCGTTTCTGTAGTCACGCGCTGCTCTGCTACGCTCTTAATCTGATTCGTTTGAGCGACTGCTTCCCGATAGAGTCGCGCACAGTTAGCAGCGGCATCACGAATCGCCCCCATCGCTCGGCGATAGTCCCGTTGCCGCTGGCGGGCACTGACATACAACGACCGGGCGCGGATAAGTCGCTGCTTGCTCTCAAACCGCTCCGTGAGAAGCTTCGCTAGCGTAGTGTAGCCGCTCTTGTCGTACGCATCTCTATCTTGGGAGGCTCTCGCCTCGTAAGCCTGCTTGGCACAGAATCGGATCACCGGAAGGCCGTATTTCCCGTATACACTGCGTGCTTCTTCAAACACTTTTTGCTGTGAGGCTTCGGGTATCCGGTCTATCTGATTCAGTACTAGAATAGCGGGTTTGTTGAAGCGGCCGAATAGATCCAGATACCGGTCTACAATACCTGAGCGCACCTTCACCGCTGAAACAAGCCAGATCACGGCGTCCGCCCGCCCATATTCCCACTCTAGATGTTTCTTCTGGACTGTACTGGCCAGAATCTGATCCAGCCCCTGCGTGTCTACGAGGCGTACTCCCGGCAGGACGGCCTCGGGAGCGTTCAGATGCCACTCCACCTCCAGGATCGGCGTCCGGTACGCGTTGCCGGGACGCATTCGCAGTTCCTCTCCTTCTAGGAGAGAGGATGCAAACTCGGGCGAGCAGTCATACCGCCAGAAGCGCTCCTCATGCCCCTGTTGGGAACGCGCGAGTGCCTGCCGCAGATGCAACCAGGTGGGGTCGTCGTTTAGATCTTCCGTGATCAGGGACGCTCTCTCCTGTTCATTGGCGGACGTGAGGAACCGGTGGAAACAGTATGTCTTCGGCAGGAAGTCAACCAGAGCCACTTCCCGACCGAATAGCGCGTTTATGAAGGTAGATTTACCTGCCTTTCCCTCACCTACAACGAAGATCTCAAAAGGAACCTCTTCTTTGTGGGTCGAGAGACCAATCTGCCTTTCGAAGCGCTCTAGCCCTGGAACTTTGTCAACGTGATTATGCGACCGAATCAGAGACTCCTGAAGCCAGGATGGGGTGTTTTCCCCACCTGAGTCAAGGGCTGCCACCTGTAGGCGGCGAAACCAATCCCGCAAGGAGACACCCCCGGCGGACGTAATTATAGACTCTACCGATGTATCTGCCATCGTTCCTCTGTTCTTCCTCATCCTGCATCATTAGCGACGGAGGAATGTTGCCATGATGCCATCGCCTACTGCTACTGCTAGGAGGCTTACCAATGACAAGATCCATGGCAAGACTTTCAGGCGTTTATTCATGCTCTGCTTCTGTAGATCCATGTCCTGCTTCTGTTGTTCGAGCGCCGCCCGAATCTCTTGCAGCACTTGACTTTGGCTTTCGAGCGAACGCTCCAGTTCCTCCGCGCGTCGCGTCGCTTCCTGGCTCTGTGCCGCCATATCAGACAGCCCCGTCGTTATCATCACCAGGAACCGGCCCCTATCCGCTTCTAAATTTGTCAGGTAGGACCGATTCAACTCTCCTAATTGCTCTGCGAACGGCTCGAACAGGTGCAGATAGCTCTCTCGGCTCTCCGTGATCGTTCGAGCCAAACGCGTCACCTCAGTGTCCAAACGGGCCACCGATTCACGCCCTGCCTCAGCCACTGTCTGTCGAACTTGGGTGAGATCATGTGCCGTGCTCACCTGAGCTTTCTCAACTGCCCGCGAGAGGGTAGCGACATCGTGAGCGGTCGCCATCTGGCACTCAGTCATAGTCTGCGTCAGGGTCGCCGCGTCTTGCTCAACGGATGCGTGGAACTCCTCTGCAACCTCCATGAGTGCTTGTTGCACAGTGTTGGCAGATTGAGTTAGTTCCCTGTTTACGCTATCTGCGACCTTTTGATGCTGTTCAT
>NZ_JAYUPA010000126.1:0-2262 GCF_043760365.1 Armatimonas sp. | reverse complement strand
TTTCACCGAACTTGCTCGAAAGACCGTTTCAGAGAGAAAAAAATGAAGAAAGTATCTATGGTGCTCTGTCTGATGGCAGGGTTGCTGATCTCGGGCTATGGTGCGTCGCGTGCACAACAGGGTGATAGTACGACGGGGCAGGCGCTGCCGCGACCGGACGCCAAACCGGCTGATCTTACCAAGCCCGTGAAGGTGTTTATTCTGCTCGGGCAGTCCAACATGCTTGGAATGGGCGAGGTTGGGCCAGAAGCGACACAGGGGACGCTGGAGTATGTCACCAAGACGCAGAAAAAGTACACACATCTGCTTGATGAGGTGGGGCAGTGGACGGCACGAAGCGATGTCCGCTACACTTTTGTGATGCAAAATAGAGATGCCATGCAGACGGTGCAAAACGACTGGCTTTCGGTGCGCGGCAAAGCGATCGGGCCGGAGCTACAGTTTGGTCATATCATGGGGCAGACTCTTGAGGAACCTGTGCTGATTCTCAAGGCCTGCATCGGGAACCGAAGCCTCGGCTGGGATCTTCTTCCGCCCGGCAGTGAGCGCTTCATCTTCGACGGCAAGACCTACGCGGGCTACAAAGACGACACACCGTCGTGGGTGGAGGGCCAGGAAAAGAAGCCCGTGGCTTGGTACGCCGGCAAGCAGTACGACGACGATATCGCCAACACGAAGCGCGTCTTGAGTGAGCTGGGTAAGTACTATCCCGGCGCCGAAAAGTACGAGATTGCTGGGTTTGTTTGGTGGCAGGGGCACAAGGATCAGAACCCGGCGCATGCCAGCCGCTACGAACAAAACCTGGTGCACCTGATCAAGAGCCTTCGCAAAGACTTCAATGCCCCAAAAGCACCGTTCGTGCTGGCCGTGGGCTGTGGGAACCCCGGACGTGCGAGCTTCGGGCTGCAGATTGCCGAGGCGCAGCTTGCGATGAACGACACCAAGAAGCATCCGGAGTTTGCCGGCAATGTGCTGTGCGTGGAGTCCCGTGATTTTTGGAAAAGCAAGGAAGCCTCCCCTAATCAAAAGCAGGACTACCACTATTTCCGTAATGCCGAGACCTATATAGAAGTCGGCAATGCGCTGGGCTGGGCGATGGCAAAATTATTGAGCAAGACAGACAATAAATGAAACAACCTAATGTTTTACTTATCTTGACCGAGGACCAAGGCACGCAGGCGGGGTATCTAGGGACGCCGGGTGTGCAGACACCGCACATGGACATACTCGCCCAAACGGCGGTGGTCTTTGAGCGAGCGTTTGTGGTTTATCCCGTCTGCTCCGCATCCAAAGCAGCGCTCTACACCGGGATGTTTAATCATGCCAATGGGATTCTCAACAATACGCTCAACTACCATAAGCCGCTCGCGCAGCTCACGGAGGCCGAGAAAAACGTCCCGCTCTACCAGCGTAACCGAATCAAGCCCGACGTGAGGACGCTCACCGAGATTTTAAGTGTCGCAGGCTACTGGCAGGGGGTGACGCATAAGCTCCATGTCGCGCCTCTGGAGAAGTTTCCCTACGACGAGTTCCTGCCCGACCCGAACCAGCGCATAGCAACCGAGTTTATCAAGCGTGCTCAAGAGAAGCAAAAGCCCTGGTTCTTGCTCTACAACATCCCGAACTCCCACCGCCCCTATCCCAATAGTGACAAAAAGCCGATCCGTGTCAAGCCCGCCGAGGTTAAGCTCCCGAGCTACTTGCCCGACACCCCCGAGATCCGAAAAGACTGGGCGGAGTATCTTGCCGGGATCGAGGAAGCCGATGCACGCGTTGGGGGCGCACTCGCGGCGCTCAAAGAGACGGGCACGGAGAACAACACGCTGGTGATCTTTCTGGGCGACCACGGCCCGAGCTTCCAACACGGTAAGATGTGCCTCTACGACCTGGGCTTGCGCACGCCGCTGCTAATTCGCGCACCAGGAAAACAAAAGTCCACGCGAACCAATGCGCTGGTGAGCACGGTGGATCTACTGCCCACTATTCTTGACTACGTCGGCGTGAGGGTGCCGCCGGGGCTACACGGCAAGAGCCTGCACCCGATCTTGGAGGGCAAGCGAGGCGCACAGGGGGCAAAAGCCGTCTTTGCGGAGATCTCGCACCTGGGGCCGCTGCCCAATAATGGGATGCAGGAGCGCGTTGTTTTTGACGGGCGCTACCGGCTGATCTACCGTGAAGGCCCACTCAAAGCCGCGCGGCAGGTGAACGCCGACTCGAAAGACCCCAAGCCCTGGGGCAATCGCAGCTACAACGAGACGCTTC
>NZ_JAYUPA010000125.1:0-6313 GCF_043760365.1 Armatimonas sp. | reverse complement strand
ACAGTTCACGGCGTGTCATTGGCATGGTCTACTCCACATAGAGAAACTCGTTGGTGTTAAAAAGCGCGTGGCAGAGCTCCGTGAGATTACTTTGCTTGAGAAATGCCACAGCGCGAGTGATTTCGTCGGGCTGAGGCGGGCGGTTGTAGGCCCGCTCCCAAGCCTGCGTTATCTGAGTGACAGGATCCGCTCCTGCCTCTTTTTCGACTTGCTCGGCGAAGGCTTTGGCGAGGCGCAGCGCCGTGGTGTCGTTGAGCAAGAGTAGCGCCTGCAGCGGCGAGGTGGTCTGGGAGCGACGGGCGCAGGGCTCGTGGGTGTCGGGAAAATCAAAAGCCTCAAAGAGCGGGTAGCGTAGGTTGCGCTTGACAAAGAGATAGAGGCTGCGGCGGTTGCGCTCGGTTAGCTCGGTGGTTTCTTTCCAGTAGCCCGTCGTGGTCAGCCCGGCGGGTAGCTCCGCCATCACGCCCGGGCCGCCTTGTTTGGAGTTAAGCTGGCCGGACACGGCAAGCAGGGCATCGCGAATGCTCTCCCCCTCCAGGCGCTGCCGCCGAAAGCGCCAGAGCAGCGTGTTCTCCGGGTCGAGCTTCGTGGCTTTGGGGTTCTGCGTGGCGCTCTGGCGGTAGGCCATAGAAAGAACAATGCGCTGGTGGAGTTTTTTCAAGCTCCAGCCATCGTCGTGGATAAAGCGCTCCGTGAGCCAGTCCAGCAGCTCCGGGTGGGTGGGGCGCTCCCCGGCCACGCCAAAATCATTGCCCGTTCCCACCAGCCCGCGCCCGAAGTGCTGCTGCCAGAGCCGGTTGACCATCACGCGCGCTGTCAGTGTATTACGAGGCGAGGTGATCCAGTTTGCAAGCGCCGCGCGACGGCCCGTGGAGGTCGGTGAGGCCGTGAAGCGTGCATCGCCACCGCCCAGTGCCTGTAAAAATCCTGGTGTTACTTCCGGCCCCGGTTGGTCGTAGAGGCCGCCGGTGAGAAGAAACGTCTTAGGCGCATCGGGGCCAACATCGGTAATCCCTAGCGCGGTGGGCAGGGCGGCGGGCTTAAGATCTTTCTTGAGGACTTGGGTCAGCTCTGCCCAGGGTGTCTTCACCTCGGGCTTGGATTTTTCCATGGCCCCGGTCACCTCGCCCTCCGTGGGCTCGATCTGCGGGTTCACCTGATGCACCAAAACCCACTGCCGCGACGTGCGTTTCTCGGGCGGCGTGGTGACGGCTTCTTTTAGATCCTCGGGGAATTTTTCCAGCTTGCCCTTCGCCAGCCGCTCGCGCACGGGCTTTTCGAGGGTCTCCAGAGCCGTGCGCGTCTCGCGGGTCTTCTCCTCCCAGGCCGTGAGAGCCTGCTCCCGCGCGACACGCTCACTTGCGGGGAGCGGCACCAAGTCGGTGCGGGGGCGGACGGCGGCAAAGAAAGCCTGGAGCCGGTAGTAGTCTTTTTGGGGAACGGGATCGTACTTGTGGTCGTGGCAGCGGGCGCAGCCGACGGTGAGCCCCAGAAACACCGAGCCCGTTACATCAGTAATGTCATTGAGAATCTCCTGACGACGTAGCGGGATATTTCGGGCATTGCTCTCATCGGGGAAGTGCCGCGAAAAGCCCGTCGCGAGGAGTGCCTCAGGATCGCCCGGCCAGAGCTCGTCGCCCGCGAGCTGCTCCTTCACAAATCGGTCGTAGGGTTTGTCCGAGTTGAAGCTACGCACCACATAGTCCCGGTAGCGCCAAGCGGTCGGGCGCATTTCATCGCCTTTAAAGCCCTCACTGTCGGCGTAGCGTGCCAGGTCAAGCCAGCGCCGCGCCTGCCGTTCGCCGTAGGCAGGGCTTGCCAGTAAACGCTCCACAACACGCTCGTAGGCACCAGGCTTCGTGTCGGTCAGAAACGCCGCAGTCTCGCCTAGCGTGGGCGGCAGACCGCTCAGATCGAAGCTGACGCGCCGGATGAGCGTGCGCTTATCGGCCTCTTTTGAAAAACCCAGCCCCTTGTCCTTTAGTTTTGCCAGCAGAAATGCGTCTAAGCCGCTCTGCTCAACGGGCGGCTCCAAGCGGGCCTGCACGGGCAGAAACGCCCAGTGGGTTGCAGTGGCAACGAGCGGCGTCGGCGCAGCGACCCAGCTCTTCACTGAAGAGATCTCCTCGGCAGAGAGGCGCTTTCCGGGTGGCATCTGGAGCTTTTCCAGACCTGACACCACACGATAAAGGCGATCTCGCTTTGCACGGGTTAGAGGCTGACGCAGGTCAAGCCCCCCGAGCTTCGCGTCACCATGACAGCTCAGGCAGTTTTTTTGTAGCACCACCTGCCCCCGCTGGGCCGACAGTGGCTTCTGCCCTGCCGTTGGCAGGGCACTGAGTCCCAGAAGTGCCACTATTGCGACGGTGAGAGTGTTTTGCATCATTGCTTCTTCACTAGGATTTAACCTGATCTACAGCTCTTTGGCAAGCGGTATGTTGGCTTTCATCAGCGCCTCGATCTCGGCGATCTCAAACGGGACATGGCCGGTCAAGACCTCACACCCTGTCTCCGTGACCACGATGGTGTCCTCCACACGGATATAGAGCTGCTCCTCGGGAACCCAGAGCATGGGGTCTATGGAGATCACCAATCCGACTTGCATCGGCACGTCGAAGTACGAGCCCACATCGTGCACCGCCATACCAACCGGGTGGGAGAGATGCCCCCGGAAGCTCAGTGCCTTCTGGGCGGCATCGGCATAGATCGGCTTGGAGAACGTGGTCTGATCCAGAACCACGCGCATTTCCTCGGCGGCCTCCGCCAGAATCTCGCGTGGCATGGCACCGGGGCGGAGGCGCTTGAGCAGGGCCTTGTGGTACTCCACGATAAAGCCGTAGAGCTCGCGCTGCTGGGCGCTGAACGTGCCGTTAACCGGCCACATGCGGCCAATATCATTGGTGTAGTTGCAGACATCGGGCGCGTAGTCCATCAGCACGAGGTCGCCGTCGGTGAGCAGGCAGTCGTTTTGGTTGTAGTGACCGTCCCAGATATTGGCTCCACTAGCAATAATCGCGCAGTAGCCCTCGCGGCGTGCGCCACCGTCGCGGTAGAGGCCATCCGCAATCGCGCCGAGCTGGTACTCGCGCAGGCCAGGCCGAGTCGCCTGGATCGCCGCCTTCACTGCAAGCCCCGTAAGCTTTCCGGTGTAGCGCATCAGCTCGATCTCGCGGGGGCTCTTGATCACACGAAGCGCATCGAGAATCGGTGTCAGATCGCGCAGCTCGGCCCGTGGGAGCACCGCGCTCAGCCGCGCCCGAAAGCGTGCCGAGCGCCAGATCTCTCCGTCCCATGGGTCTTTGGCCACTGTTTTTGCATAGAGCTGCAAGACATCGCGGCACTCCACGCGCCCCTCAGGCGGCGCAAAGGGCGTGTAGAGCACCGAGACACTTTTCAGGGCGTCTTCGAGAGCCTCAAGGGGATGCTCCGTCTCCGGGGCAAAGACGGTGGCGGTGCGGGTCTTGCCATCGAGTAGTAAATACGCCTGAGGAGTCTCGACACCGCAGAGATAGAAAAACTCATTGGTCTGACGAAAGACCTCAAAGCCGCGAACCGGACCACCGCCTTGGATCAGCGCACATGCCTCAGGACCAATCTGGTCGAAAACACGCTCCCGACGGGCGGCGAACTCTTCCGCGGGAAACCAGTAAGCAACATCATACATTGATTTCATGAGATTATTTCCGAGGGACGGAAGTGGCCAGCACTTCAGATTTCAAGGCATTCACGAGCTTTTCCGCCAGCGCGGCGCTTCCAGCGATTTGGGGATGTAGGGGCCCATTGTACCAGCCGGTGGTATCTAAATAATACACTCTGGAGTCGCCTGCGGCGTTATACGCCGACACGACGGCCTTGATGCTCGCCTCCTGCGCCCCAATAAACGGACGCAGCGCGACAATCTTTGCCGTGGGATAGGCCGTGCGAATCAGAGACAGATAGCGTGCGTAGAGGCGGTGGTACTCATGAGGCGGTAGCGACGACTCGTTGGTTCCCTGGTTCACAACCACCACATCGGGCTGCCAATCGTCGCGGGGACAGCCAGCGTGAAAGAGGTTAAACGCCTCCAGCGCCCCAGGAGCTCCCCCGCTGCCTGCCCGCGCTAGGCCCGTCGCCCCAAAGCCCACTTGCCGCCACTCCGCCCCGAGTGCGAGAGCTGTCTGCCCCACATAGGACTGACGTGCATCGGCGAGCCAGGGCCAGGTAAAGGGAATCCCAGCAACCACGCCCGCACGCCCCTCATTGACGATCACCCCTTCCGTGATGCTATCGCCCAGAAACTCAATACTCAGAGCAGGCTTCTTCCACAGCGGCAGCGCACGCTCCAGCTTCCCGCCTTTAGCGAGCGTAAAGCCGGTAAATGTCACGCTAGCCACCAGTGGCGGTCTCCAGCGGCTCTGGTGCTCATCAAGGCCACGCACCAGGAGCATCACGGTATGGGGGCCGCGAGCAAGCCCCTCCGCCAGCTTAACCGCCACGGCAAGCTCGGCCTCCTGCCACACCCCGTTATCTATCTGCCAGGCGATTGTCGGAAACGAGCCCTGCGGGGTGCACTCGCAGTGCCGCTGATTGAGCGAGACATCAAACGACGCGTGAAGACTGGTGCCGGAGAAGCGTGCCCGAACATAGCTGCCGCTATTGACAGTGACAGCAGACGTGGGCTTGCGTAGATCCCAGCGTCCAAAGAAGCAATATTCCTGCGGCCATTGAACTTTCATCAGTACCTCTTTCTACTTTCCAGGGGAGTCAAAGAAAAGCCCTCTGAGTGTGACCAGATCGCCACGAATCTTATCGAAGCGGAACTTCACCGAGTGATCGTACTCGAAGACTAGATAGACGCCCTTTGCATGACCACGAACCACGCTGACCGGGGCGATGAGGCGCAGGCTGGCCGCGTCGAACATCTCGACCGCCGCACGTCGCCCGTGGCTTTCCCAGTCTATAAAATACAGCGCCAACTGGAACTTGCGAGTGCCCTCGATTCCAATCGTGACGGTCATGGTCTGGTCGTTGTTAGAGAGGCACGTCGCGCTGCGCATCTCCGCATTGCCAGGATCGGGTGCGAGCGCACTGGGGTTCGTGGTGGACGCGGCCCAGACCGTGGTATCGGGACGCCCCGCCTTGGGGAACGCCCGGAAGAAGTCCAGCGAGCGCACATACGAAGGCAGAACCTGCTTGTCCATGCCTTTAGGTTCCTGGCCACAGAGCACGTAGCCGTCGCGGCCATAGACACCTCCCCAGCTCCCGCGTGTTACTATATCCGTCTTCACCAACCGCCCCAGATAGACTTCTTTCGCTACCAGCGCAGGCTTGAGCGGACGACCCATGTAGCTTGTGCGGACACTGTAGGTGCCCGGCCCGACGCCCTCAAAGAGCACAAATTCGTCGTCCTCACGCGCACTTGCGATCCCGGGAAGCGGCTGAAAGCGCCCATCCCAGGCAGGCTTGCCATTGATCAGAATGCGCGTGATCTTGCGTCCTGCCTTGGGCACCCCGAGCTGCCCGAGCGTTCCCGGTGGCGCGATGAGCTGGCCCTTGCCGGTAACAAGATCGAAGTGAGCACTCAGCTCGCCGTGGGGCGTGGGCGTTGCCCCCGAGACATGAGTGAGCGTCGTGCCGAGATGCGGCAAGATCGCGTAGGTGGCAAACCCAGGAGAGGTGGGAGTGATTCCCAGCACCTGCTCACTGAGCCACTTGACGATGCCCGTTTTGTCAATCCCAGGCTCGTTGTACTCGCTGATACTCACTTCGATATCACCGGGGCAGTCCGGGCTATCAAACTCGATCCAGGCGGCGCTCTCCACCCCAAAATCAAGCTGAACCCTGCCCGTGCCCTGAACCGTCACGTCCGCGGTTTTCCGTGTCAGCGACTTGAGATTGCCAAACGACGCGGGCGTGTCGGTGGAGACGGCCTTGGGCCGAAGCTCATAGACCTGAAACGGATCCGGGGACTGCGGGTTTGCCCAGCGGTAGGCGACCAGCGGGTCGGGGGACTCGGGAACGGGAGGAGCAGTGAAGCTCCCCCCATGCAGCGGCGCGTAGGGTGGGGTGCTCTGGTTCATCGTGTGCAGAGAAAGTCCTAGATATGCCCATCCGCGAGCTTGGCATCTTTAGCGATATTGACCCAGGTGTGGACATGGGGCGCACCTCGGAAGTGCCAGACGAGTGCGGGACCCTCCAGCCGCCAGATATCCCAGACACCGTCGCTGCCCAAATCCTCTTGTTTGTAGAACGCGAGATGGATCTTGTCCAGCCCGCCGTTGGCCTCGATGGCCTTCATCGCGTCGCTGGCGTCCGACGGGCGGTAGGGTGAGAG
>NZ_JAYUPA010000124.1:0-2266 GCF_043760365.1 Armatimonas sp. | reverse complement strand
AAGTGGGGCTGACCGGGCGGACGCGAGGAACCTACGGCTATCTCTGGGGCACGTGCGAGAGCTTCTTTCCTGAGGCGTTCAAGGCGGCCAGCAAGCTTGCCGTCTGCGATGCGCGGCAGGCGCTTGCAGCGCATCTGGACATGCCCGAGGCGCGTGTGGGAAAGCTCCTGCGCTGGCAGGCAGTGGACTAGCCATGCTCAACCAGCAAAGCACGTCAAAGGTCTATCCAGCAATAAAAGAGAAGCTCAGACCGGTGCACCTCCCCCCTCCTGAGATTACCAAAGCCCTCGCGGGCCTGAGCGCGGACACCGCCGCGACCTATCTGTGCCGGTGCGCCGTGGATGAGGACTTCACCCGGCGCGGGCGCGAGAAAGCGACACTGATCTGGCTGGCAATGGGCCTGCTTGTCTGGACAGCGCTCAATGTCTCTTGGGGATCGGTTAGCACCATGGGCTGGCCGTTATTTCTGGTCGGCCCTCTCTTGATCAGCCTGGCAGTCTGGCTCACCCAGCGGCGGTTTGGCCCCCTGCGAGACAATGCACTCACCGGGCTGACACAGGTCATCTTAGAGGTTCATGAGCGTGAGACACTGGAGCCTCTGTGCGAAACCACAGCACTGCTCAACGGAGGAAAGCGCCGCTGGGAAATGGAGATTGAGACGGCACTGCGCACAACAATCGCCCGGCTACTGACCCGGCTCTCAGCGGACGAAGCAGCACTCCTCGCAAATCCGGTTCGGGAGTTTTTACTGACCGCCATCACCGATAACCGCCACACCGAACTGACAGTCGCCGCTCTCTTGACTCTGGGCTCGGCGAGAGATGAGATTGCGCTCCCCTACGCCGAAACCCTCCGCGCAAGCCTGGTTGAGAATGTCAGGGAAGCGGCACTGGAGTACATTCAAGAGCTACGGGGCAGGGCTTAACGACAGATCAGAATGAGTCCCTCGTCTTCGAGGTCTTCGAGCAGACGACCCGCCGCAAATGTGGCAAACAGGGAACCGATCTCAAACTGGTAGCGCACAATGCGGTCACACTCCAACTGCATCAGCATGCTCGCCCGCTCGCCACCCGTAGCCACCCCAACAAGCACGCGGGTTCGCGCACCAAGCTGAGCGACCAGATCCACCGGGTCACCCGTCAGAAAAATTCCATCGTCCGTTACAAGTCGCATTACACTATTAGTCGGCACCTCCCCCATTATTTTTCAGATCACATCCGATCTATCCAGTACAATACGCAGTATGCCGCGACTGATCATTCTAGCAGGACCGAACGGGTCGGGGAAATCAACGATTGCACGGACATTTTTACCCGACGCAATGCCCTATCTCAATGCGGATGAGATCGCCAAGGAGCTTCGTCAGTCCGACTTTCGGGGGGTAGAAGTGCGGGCGGGACGTTTGCTCTTGGAGCGCTTGGATGCGCTCGCAAGCGAGGAGCAGGACTTTGCGCTAGAGACGACCCTCTCGGGGCGTGCGCTGGCGGTGCGCGTTTCAGACCTACGAGAGCGCGGCTACCAGATACACCTCTATTTCCTCTATCTCCCCAGCCCGGATATGGCTGTCGCACGCGTCCGGCAGCGCGTTCGCACCGGAGGGCACTCGATTCCCGAACCCACGATCCGGCGGCGCTGGGAGAGTGGCCTGCGCTGTTTCTACGATCTCTACCAGCCGCTGGCCGATGAGTGGCTGGTGCTGGACAATTCAACCCTTGAGGAACCGGACGTCATTGCGTACGGGACAACGCCACAACCCAAAGCGTGGCAGCAGATGAGAGCAAACTATGTCGAGCGACGAGTCAAAACCCAAGAAGCCGTTTGAGCTAAGCCATCTTCCGGTTGTTTTAAAAGCATTCAAAGCGGGAGTTGAGGCAGCCCTTGCGGAGCACAAACGCCACGATCAGTCCGTGGTGGTCTGGCGCGACGGCAAAGTGGTCGAGGTTCCTCCTGAAGAGATCCCCGATTTTCACGAAGAAAAACAAGAAACAGAAACAGAAAAAAAGGCGTAGGAGAACAGAAAAAGATGCAGAAGACCATAGGATTTGTTTGTGTCATCACTGGTTTATTCGCAATGGGATGCAACAGGGCACTCACAGCACCGGAGCTAAAGCCTGATATTGGGCCAGGAAAGGCATTTCAGTACCTCCGGCCTCAGGGTTGGAGAGGCTCCGGTCAAGTGGAGGTGGGGGGGAATTCCGGCTCTATCGAGCTGACATCCGGCACGGGTTTTGTTCGGATTGGGGCAGACCTGACGGGATCGCTCCAG
>NZ_JAYUPA010000123.1:0-2267 GCF_043760365.1 Armatimonas sp. | reverse complement strand
GTAGCGCACCGATCAACCTGCGCGTTCCTGCCGACGGCCGCTGGTACATCAGCCAAGGGGGCTTCAGCGACTCCAACGGCCAGGGCAACAGTGGCGTCGGAACCAGTATAGGTGCCTGGTCGGTTGTGCTGGATAAGCGCAATGAGTCTGGGATCCTCAGCAACCCTGAAAATAGTGTCACAAGCTCCAACTACTTCGGCTGGAACCAGAATATTATCGCTCCCGCTAATGGCAGTATTATCACTCTCACGGAATCAGTGAGTGATATCAACGCGCTCTCTAATCCGCCCTCTGCGACAAGTGCAAACTTCCTCCAGCTCAATGTGGGAGGGGGGCTGTCGGTCTTGCTCAGCAGCTTGCAGAAAAACTCCGTGGTGCCCAATGCAGGTGACAGTGTTTCGGAAGGCGATACGATTGCAAAGCTCGGCACTACAGGCTGGGTCAACTGGCCACAGATCGGCCTGAGCCTGCGTGATGCAGGCAATACAACCTACCCCATTGGGTTTAAAAACGTCCGCATCTGCTTAAGCCCGATTGCAGTGGATCCGTGGGAGCGCAAGCGGGCGAGTTGGGATGCCCGTGAGGGGTTCTACATCGAGAAGCAGTAGCCTCTCATGACCGTCACCCGCCTCTCCGTGCGCGATGCCCGCTTCCCTCTTACGGAAGGAGCGGGCACCGACGCACTGCACACGAACCCGGTCTACAGCTACGCCACGGCGCTGCTTCATACGGATCGGGGCATCACCGGCACGGGCCTTGCCTTCACGCTGGGCGGCGGCAACGAGCTGGTCTGTCAGGCGATCCAGCTCCTCACGGAGCCGCTGATCGGGCATGAGATCGAGGCGCTGATGGCGCAGCTCGGGATCATTCAGCGCCGCATCGCCGATCACCCGCAGCTGCGCTGGCTCGGGCCACACAAGGGCGTGGTGCAGCTCGCACTAGCGGCGCTCAACAATGCCTGCTGGGATCTCTGGGCCAAGTCACGCGGCGTCCCGCTCTGGAAACTCCTCCTCGACCTCTCGCCCGAAGCGCTTCTTGCGACGCTAGATCTGAGCTACCTCGACGATGCGCTGACGCCTGAGCACGCTCTTACACTACTACGCCAGCCGCACACGCAAACCCATTTCCTCACCAACGGCTACCCGGGCTATGATACGTCGGCGGGCTGGCTGGGCTACGACGATGCGAAACTTACCCAGAACATCAAGAAGAGCCTTGGGGCGGGCTTCACGGCGCTGAAGCTGAAAGTGGGATCCGACGATTTGGCCCGCGACCTGCGCCGTGCCACACTGGTGCGCGAGGCGATTGGCGACTCGGCGAGCCTGATGCTGGACGCCAACCAGAAGTGGAGCCTGCCCGAGGCCGAGGCAGCGTGCCGCGCCCTAGCCCCACTCAACCCGCTCTGGATCGAGGAGCCCACCCACCCCGATGATCTTCTCGCGCACCAGAGGCTCAACACCCGGATCGTGCCCGGTAAGATTGCCTCCGGCGAGCACTTCCCGAATCGGATCGTCTTCAAGAACTACCTCCAGGCCGATGCAATTGGCTACGTCCAAGCCGACGCCGTGCGCCTCGCGGGCGTGAGCGAGTTTCTGGCCGTGAGCCTGCTGGCAAAACAATTCGGGAAACCCATCGTCCCGCATGTCGGGGATATGGGCCAGCTCCACCAGCATCTCGTGCTCTTCAACGCGATTGTACTCGGTCAGGAACCCATCTTTCTGGAGCACATCCCGCACCTCAAAGCACACTTTGTCCACCCCGCACAGGTCGTGGATGGCGTCTGCAAAATCCCCCAAGAGCCCGGCGCAAGCAGCGATCTGCTCCTTTGAAGGCATAGAAATAATGCAACGCAACGCCCCAAAGCTTCCCTACCTCGCTCGGCTCTTTCCGATTCCCCATCTCTGGCTGATGGGGAAAGTCATACATCCCGGGGAAGTGGGAGACACAGCGGCAGGGTTCTTCCTACTTTTTGAAACGGTTTTTGTTTTGCTAGTGCTGGCGCTTCTGAAGATTTCCTGGATTCGCCTGCGCTTCAAATGGGTGGGACTCGGGCTTCTCTTGATAGCGACGACAACTTTATTCCTTCTCCCAGGCAATGTAGCTTTTACGAGAGTGCTTTTCGGCGGATGGGTGGCACTACTGATCCTGTCCGGAGCCTGGCTCTACAGTCAGCGTGCGTATCTGGACTGATTCATAAAGTTGCTACGGGATAGGCTTGGACAGCACTATCTACAGTAACCAGAGTTAGCCCATGATGGAGTGCTTGG
>NZ_JAYUPA010000122.1:0-2268 GCF_043760365.1 Armatimonas sp. | reverse complement strand
GAAACCGGCTATCAATATCTACCACTACTTGGCAGGAGTTTTGCAACGAGGCTTCTAGAATCGCAAGGCGCTCCTGCGGCTCCGCGCTTTTCAGAGCGGCGTGCTTCACGATAGTTTCGCAGAAGATACTCGCCGTTTCGGCAAGCGTCATCGGGGTGCCGGACTGGAGAATCGTCCGGTCTTTCAGACAGAGGTTGTGGTAAGCATGGCCTAGCTCGTGGGCGAGTGTGCTAACACCATCAAAGCTCGGGCGAAAGTTTTGCATGATCCGCGACTCGCCCGGCCCAATTCCCATACAGAACGCCCCATCGCGCTTGCCCGGGCGCGGCTCCGCATCTATCCAGCGCTCCGCAAAAGTCTTGCGGGCAAAGTCGCCCATTTTCTCCGAGTAGGCATCAAAGTGTGTGCCTATAAAGCGCTCGGCCTCACTCCAGCTCCAGTTACGGCCCTCAGCGCCTTCCACGGTCAGTGGTGCAAAGAGATCCCACCAGGGCAGACTCTCGGCTCCACTTACTTTTTTTGCCTTGGCTTTCAGGTAGCGGCGAAAGTCCGGGAAGGATCTCTCGGCGGCGGTGCGCATGGCATCGAGTGTGGCGCGGCTGATGCTGTTATCGTGGCAACAACGCTCTAAAATGTCGCTCCAGCCCCGGCGCTCGGCGAGGAAGCGTGTTTCGTGTTTGATGCCATTCATGGCGAATGAGAGAGGGAGTGCCACTGCCTTCCAGGCTCCCAGCTCGGCTTCGTAGGCGCTCTTACGAATTGCGGCACTGGCATCGGTGGCGAGGGTGCGGATCATGCTCATGGGGATGCTCTCGCCGTTAAGTTCGACCGTGAGCTGGCTTGTCAGATCATTGTGGAGCCGCGCCCACGCACTGCTTCCTGAGAGACTTAGGTTGGCAATAAGGTCCTCTTGCTCCAGGGGAAGCTGGTGCTGTGCTTGAATCCGCGTCTCGCGGATCGCGTAGTCGTGGGCGGCAGCCACGGCGGAGCGGGCGATAAGCGCCTCACTATCCAGCGAGCCCACAAACGCCGTAAAGCGGGTGCTCAGGCTGGCGAGAGGGATCAGCGCACCACGGAGCTCGCTGAGCTTGGCCTGCGCCGCGGCATCGCGAGAGTTGGTCGACACGCGGAGGCCGAGGTAGGCACGTACCCGGCGCAGGTCGTTGTAGAGTGCATTGAAGGCATGGGTTGCCGCCTCGTAGGCGGCGATATCCTCGTCGGTGAGGGCGCTCTGGGTTCGCGCGGCGATATTCTTTTGAGTGAAGAGTGTTTCGAGTTCTTGCGTCTGTGTCAGAACCGCCGCGAAGGCTGCAAGAAACTCTGGGGTATCAAGTTCGGTAAAAAGTGGCGAGAGATCCCAGTGGGGCAAGAGGGCATCGTATTTGGACATGATTAAGGGGCATTGTACCTAAATCCTCGCCTATGCTTCGCCTGACGGGGGCAATTGGGATTTATTGGGCGGTTCGTAGGAAAAGCTCAAAGTAGCTGCGCTTCATGAGGACTTCATCGTGGAGCAGATCGAGGGTATGGATAATAAAATCGGTGCTTTGCGAGGGCCGAAAGCCCGCAGGGATCACCAGCCCGACCGTGCTATCGGAGTAGTGGGTTATGGCATCAAAGAGTTTCCCCTGGTAGGTGTGGCCCTGCGCCCGACTGGGATGCGGGTAAGGGGAGCTGGCAAACGGGCGCAGCAGCGTCAGGCCGTCGGGGGAACGCAGCCAGGTCTCGTCAGGCATAAAGCGATTTTACCCTGCCTCTTGACAAACGCAACAATTAGTGCTAATCTGTTAGCATTATGCTAAAGGATTAGCACTGCTTATGCACTTTACCGAGAAACTTAGCCGCCGCGAGCGGCAAATATTAGAGGCGCTCTACCGACGCGGGGGGGCGTCCGTCACGGATGTCCTGGCCGAGCTCCCCGATCCCCCCAGCTACTCCGCCGTCCGTGCGTTCTTGCGCATCCTGGAGGATAAAGGCTACGTGACGCACACACAGGACGGCGCAAAGTATATCTACCACCCCGTCAATGCCCGTCCGCCGGTGGCTCGCGAGGCACTCTCCAAGCTCATGGAGACGTTCTTTGGGGGGCAGCCCGAGCAAGTGGTCGCCGCGCTCCTGACCGACGACGAGCGCAAGCTCACCGACGAGGATTTAGAACGGCTCTCCGCGCTGATTACTGAGGCTCGCCAGAAAGGAAACTGAGTGATGTTGCTCTTTTTTACGGAACTGCTCGTTCGTGGCACGGCTCTTTGCCTGCTCATTGCCCTA
>NZ_JAYUPA010000121.1:0-6361 GCF_043760365.1 Armatimonas sp. | reverse complement strand
ACTGGGAGCAGCTTAGAGATCTGGCCGCGCCAGGGAGCACGAAAATTAGTGCCTGCTATGGTGAGGCACATCTTTTTGAGAGCGACCAAAAAGTGGCGGATGCGGCCATTGCAGCGCTTCAAAGCGATGCTCTCGATTTTGTTTTTGTTTATTTCGGACATCCGGATGAAGCCGGACACGCCCACGGCTGGATGACCGAGCCGTACTTAAAAGCCATTGAAAACGCCGATTCTTGCCTGGCGCAGGTGCTAAAATACTGGGATGGGATTGTGTGCGTCGTCAGTGATCATGGGGGGCACGGACGTAGCCATGGCACGGACTGCGCGGAGGACATGACCATTCCGTTTATTTTGCACGGACCCGGCGTTGCGGCGGGGCGGGAACTCAACGAGCCGATTTTCCTGTACGATGTGTGTCCGACCCTGGCGCACGTGCTGGGAGTTCCCACTTGCCGTGAGTGGGATGGCCGGATCGTAGTCGAGGCATTTGAGTAGTCTATGAACGATAATCTGAAAGAATGGAAGCTGGCACAAGGTGCGCTGGGGCTGGTTGCGGCCTCGGCACTGGGCTTCTACGTGCTTTCTGGTAACTTCCAGGCACGTGAGTGGTTTCCCTTCCTACCGCCCTCTCCCCCCCCGAACACCCTGCTCTACCATGCCGACGCCATGCGCCGCACCTTCCAGGCACAGCGGTTCTCGGAGGCTCTGGGAGAGGCAGAGTGGGTGCTTCAACGCGACAAAGAGAACCCGTCGGCGATCCGAACGCGGGCTGCCTGCCTGCTGCATGTGGGGCGCTTTGAGGAAGCGGAGGGAGTCTTTCGCCGTCTGGTCGAAAAAGATAAAAAGGACATTCCAGCCCGCCTAGCACTGGCGACCGCTCTACGAGGCAAGGGCGACGAAGACAGTGCCCGTGGGATCTTGTTGCGCCTTTTAACAGATCCATATGCCGACGCCCTACAACAAGATGCGGCGCGTGCCTCGCTCGATGCCATGGACTCCAGAGAGGGGCTCTTTCCCGACCAGCCCACTCCCCAGCCAAGGCCCAGCCCTGCCGCCTCCCCCACGCCCGAACCACTTCCCGCGATTGCAATCAATCTGCCCGGTATGCCAGAGGCGGATTTCCCAGGCATCCGGCCCGCGTCCGCTCCGCTAGGCATGCGGGAGCATCTGCTGTCCACTCCCATGCCAAAATCCACCCCCGAGCCCTCGGTTGCGGCAGTGACTCTGCCTCCCTTCACGCCTCGGGGAACCCCAGAGCCGGGTGAGACGGAGCCCGGCGAGACAGAGGCTCCTTCGTTGCGAGCCGCCCCCCTGGAGATTCCCCCACCCGCAGATTTTGAGCGGGCACCGATTCCCAGCAACATCCTCCCTGCCACTGTCACGGTGCCACGCAGGATTCTTCCTGCCACGGTTACCACCCAGAAATCGATCTCTCAAAAGCCACCAAAGATAACAAAGAAGAAAATCAGTGGAAAGAAGCCCGTGAAAAAGAAACTATTATAGCGGTTCTCATCAGAGTATGATAGAGTAGTTCGTCAATTTGACAATTGTGTATCGTTGGTGGATTTCGCACTCCGGTTTGCTTCTCCTTCTGAGTCCTCGCTGCACCACTAAACCACGTTTTAATTACGTTCGAATCTGCCTGAACCGGCGCTGTCTCCTCCTTATTTGAGGGCACAGACGCAGGCTGATTTTCAGGAGATTTTTTATATGAGTTTCGATTCCCTCGGCCTGCGTGCCGAGCTTTTGCGTGCGATCAGCGATTCTGGCTACACCGAGCCCACTCCTATCCAAGCACAGGCAATTCCCTTGATCCTAGAGGGCCGCGATGTCCTCGCCGCCGCCCAGACGGGCACGGGTAAGACCGCTGGTTTTACTCTTCCTCTCCTTCAGAAGCTGAGTACAGGCAAGGGTGCCGCTCACCCGCGCCGTCAGCCGATTCGCGCCCTGATCCTCACCCCTACCCGTGAGCTCGCTGCCCAGATTGAGGAGAGTGTTCGCACGTACGGTGCCCACTTGCCGTTGAAGGCTGCGGTTGTTTTTGGTGGGGTCAAGATCGGCCCCCAGATCAGTGCGCTCAATAAAGGCGTGGACATTCTTGTGGCAACCCCAGGTCGTCTACTAGACCACGTGAGCCAGCGCACCGTGAACCTCAGCCAGGTCGAGATATTTGTTTTAGATGAAGCGGACCGGATGCTCGACATGGGCTTTATCCGCGACATTAGGCAAGTGCTCTCCCTGCTGCCCACGCGCCGCCAGAACCTGCTCTTCTCCGCCACGTTCTCCAACGAGATCAAGACACTCGCCGATGACCTGCTCGACAGCCCGGTGCGCGTGGAAGTACCTCGGGAGCACTTAGAGAGCGAGCTGGTAACCCAGTGTGCGTACTCCGTCGCCAAAGACAGCAAGCGCGAGCTTCTGGAGCACCTGCTCGCGACCACGATCAAGGGCCAGGTGCTGGTTTTCACCCGTACCAAGCACGGTGCGGATCGGCTCTGTAAGCAGCTTGTGCGTGGTGGAACCCATGCCGCAGCCATCCACGGCAACCGCAGCCAGCCCCAGCGCATCAAGGCGCTTGCGGACTTCAAGTCCGGGGGGATTCGGGTTCTGGTCGCTACGGATATCGCGGCACGCGGGCTAGATATTGACCAGCTCCCGTTCGTGGTGAACTACGAGCTGCCCAATGTTCCCGAGGACTACGTCCACCGCATCGGGCGCACGGGTCGTGCAGGCACCCCCGGCGAGGCGGTCTCCCTAGTGAGCGCCGATGAGCGCGCCTATGTAACCGCTATCGAGAAGCTGATTGCCAAGAAGATCGAGCGCAAGATGGCTGTGGACTTCACGCCCTCGGTGGTGGAGACGGAGGAGACATCCACGGCGCCGCCGCACCGCAGCCAGGGCCAGCGCAGCCAGAACCAGCAGCCACGGCAGTTCCCACACCCCAAGTCACTGGGAGCATCGTCGGGCTATGGAAGCAACCGCTCCGCCGGGAGCCGCAACTTCGGTGGCGGACGGCGCGGGTACTAATTCGGTAGCAAAAACAGCCTTCCCTCGGAGTCGCCGAGGGAGAGCTGGAGGCCGGGCATGTTGGGGCTCTCGTCGCGGACGGGGGCCTCTTTTCCTGTGACTTTATCTACCTCGCGGACGCTTTCGAGAGGCGCATCAAAGACCACGGTCGGCCAGGCGGAGTAGGCGAAGCGGTAGTTTTGTAGCAGCACGGCGCGCCTGCCGTCTTTGTGGCGAAATGCGCCCACAAGATAGTCACCGGGTGGGTCTTCTGGGGCACGCTTGAGGTCTAAGAGCCCGGAGCCACGGAGCACCTCGGCGGGGTTGTCGGTGGGCTTAACGCGATAGACTCCCGTGCTGGTGAGCTGCATCAGGGTCGGATCGAGTGCGCGTAGCTCGGCGTTGAGGCGCTGAGCGTGGGCGTAGTGGCGTGTTTTCGTGCCGTCCATGGCAATGATCGCACCGCCTTTGGGAAACTCCGCGCCACCGGGCGTGAAGTAACAAAAATACAAAATCCCTCTTGCGCCGTACGCCAGCGACGTGTAGATCTGCCACCTAAGCTGCGACTCAGTGGGGTCGGTGTGCGGACCGTAGGGCATCGCGTTAAAGAAGTTCCAGAATGGAATTTTAGCCGCCAGTGACTGCTCACGCATCACCGCTAAGTTCCCGCAGTAGCGATCCCGCCCATCGCGATCCGGGTGAAAGATGGGGTAGTGATCCATCGAGAGCACACCGGGCTTGACCTGCTTGATGAACTGCTTGACATGGGTGACATAGTCGGGAGAGCCAAGCTGCTCGGGGCTGGCATAGTCGGGGAAAAGATTGACATAGGCCAGCTTTCCCGGATGGAGCCGCTCAATCGCCTCAGCCCGCACCTTGAGTTTCGGGAACTCCGAGGCATTGGGCTCATCTTGCAGCGCGTAGCCCCAGACATTCGGATCCATGGGAAAGGTGCTCGGCTCACTGCCCTTGGGCGACAGAATGCACTTGAGTCCAAATTTTTTAAGGAGCCTGAAGAGTGTAGGGAGTGGCCCACTCTGGAACCCCGCGAGCACGAGATTAAACCCCGCCTCCGAGATCTCTTTGTAGCGCTGCTCGACACGGGTATCGCGGGGGGGATCCACCCAGAATCCGATAACAAACCTATCTTGCACAAACGGCATTGTTTCTCTCTTCTTCCCTCACGATAAACGTGGGGCAATGGGGCCTTTGGCCGCCTCCCTCGTGCCTCGGTCGGGATTCTTTTATTTGAGGACGCGGGCAAGGAACTCTCGGGTTCTTGGCTCTTTAGGATTTTCGAAGAGCTGCTCGGGGGGGCCTTCTTCGAGGATCTTTCCAGCATCGAGAAAGCACACGCGCTGTGCGACTTCTCGGCAGAAACCCATCTCGTGGGTGGCGACCAGCATGGTGCGGCCCGATTGGGCCAGCTCCCGTAGCACTTCGAGCACCTCACCGACCAGCTCGGGGTCGAGCGCCGATGTGGGCTCATCAAAAAGCAGGACTGCGGGCTGCATCGCGAGCGCTCGGGCGATGGCAACGCGCTGCTGCTGCCCCCCCGAGAGCTGCGCGGGGAGCTTGTTCGCATGCTCGCTCAGGTGCACCTGTGCGAGCAAATCCTGCGCTTCTTTCTCGGCGATGGCTTTGTCAAGCTTGCGCACTTTCTGGGGCGCAAGGGCGACATTTTGCAGTGCCGTGAGGTGCGGAAAGAGGTTGAAGCGCTGGAAGACCATCCCGATCTGCTGGCGGAGCGTGTTCTCATTGTGGTCAGTATCGGTGCGGCCTTGAAACACCACACTGCCCCCGCTTGGGATCTCTAGGCGATTGATGCAGCGCAGCAGCGTGGACTTGCCTGAGCCGCTTGCTCCGATCAGCCCAATCACCTCACCCTCCTTGACCGAGAGGGAGATGCCACGCAGCACCGTGGTCTGCGCGAAAGACTTCTGCAAGTCGCGGATTTCCAGCAAGGGGGTGTTCATTGGTTGGATTATACGGTACAACAACTATCTATGGCTGGAACGAATCCCTACACCGCACCGGTTTCCTACGAGAAACCTCGGCAAGCGTATAAACTCACGATCCTGATGGAGGGGGAGCGACACGAGCTAACTATCAACCCGTCGTCGCTGCCGCTGGGGCACAATGGCCTGCCTGGATCGATCTTGGATATCTGCGATGGCTTCGACCTTCCGCTGGAGCACACCTGCGGCGGCGTCTGTGCCTGCTCGACCTGCCATGTGATTGTCAGAGAGGGCTGGAGCTCGCTCAACGAAGCCACCGAGGACGAAGACGATCAGCTGGAAGAAGCGCCCGGCTTGACGTTGAAATCGCGCCTAGGCTGCCAGTGTGTCCCCAACGGCACGCAGGACGTAGTGGTCGAAGTACCGCACTGGAACCGCAACGCCGTCAAAGAGACACCGCACTAGCCCTCCTCCCCTGCCCCTCCTCCCGATAACGGGAGGAGGGGTTACGCCAGCACGTCTCGGATCACCTCGCCATGAACATCGGTGAGGCGGCGGTTGGCTCCGTTGTGGTAGTAGGTTAGCTTTTTGTGATCCAGCCCGAGTAGGTGGAGCACGGTGGCGTGGAAGTCGTAGATGGTCGTGACGTTCTGCTCGGCCTTCCAGCCCAGCTCATCCGTTGCACCGTAGGAGAAGCCGCCTTTCACGCCCGCACCCGCCATCCAGACCGTAAAGCCCTGTGGGTTGTGATCGCGGCCTTGGGTCTTGGCCTGGAACGTCGGCATGCGCCCAAACTCCGTGGTCCAGAGCACCAAAGTATCTTCCAGTAACCCACGCTGCTTCAAGTCCGTGAGGAGCGCCGCCGTGGGCTGGTCGAGGATCGGGCAGTGGCGGTCAAGGTCCGACTTCAGCCGCTGGTGGGCATCCCAGTTGATCGAGCCCTCCGCTGCCGATGACGATGCGCCGCAGTAGAGCTGGACAAAGCGCACCCCACGCTCCACCAAGCGCCGTGCCAAAATACAGTTCTTCGCATAGGCTGCAAGATATTGGTTGCTGCTGTCCGTTCCATAGAGCTTGTGCGTCGCCGCTGTTTCTTTCGAGAGATCCGTGGCCTCGGGTGCGGAGAGCTGCATTCGGGCCGCCAGCGCGTAGCTCGCCAGCCGCGCGTCCAGCTCCGTGTAGCCAGGCGCTTTCTTTCCGTAGCCCTTGTTCAGCGCGTCCAGAAAGCCTCGCACACGTTTTTCACTATCCGGCGATGCGCCCTTGGGCAAATCCAAGTCAGGAATCTGCTTCTCGGTATTAAAAGCCACGCCCTGAAACGCGGCGGGCAGAAAGCCATTGCTCCAGTTGGCAGGCCCCGCAATCGGCAGGCCGCGCACATCGGGAATGGCGACAAAG
>NZ_JAYUPA010000120.1:0-2283 GCF_043760365.1 Armatimonas sp. | reverse complement strand
CACTCTACACAGAGGCGGCCCGCACGATGTTTCCGAGTATTGCCGCCCGCGCGCTGGAGGCGGCTCCCGGATTTGCGCCCGAGCAACTGACGCATCTCATCACGGTTTCCTGCACGGGGTTCTTCCAGCCCGGCCCGGACTTTGCGATACTCAAGGCGCTGGGGCTCCATGCTTCGGTGGAGCGCTACCATCTGGGCTTCATGGGCTGCTACGCCGCGTTCCCCGCGCTACGAATGGCACGGGCATTCTGCGAGGCCAACCCGGATGCCGTGGTGCTCGTGGTTTGCCTGGAGCTATGCTCACTGCACGTGCAGTGGACGGCGGGAATGGACGATCTTCTCGCGGGCTCCGTGTTCGCCGACGGGGCGAGTGCGGCAATTATCAGCGCCCGTGAACCTATCGGCGTGGCGCTTCGCTTAGATGCATTCGCCTCCGCAATAGCACCCGCAGGCGACTCGGACATGGCCTGGACAATTGGCGATATTGGCTTTCAGATGCAGCTCTCCTCGTACGTGCCCGAGATCATCCAGACCAATGTCGTCGCTGCGATCCAGCCGATCCTCAGTAAGACCCACCTCACCCAGGAGCAAGTGAGCCACTGGGCGGTGCATCCCGGCGGGCGAGCGATCCTAGACAGAGTGGAGAAGGGCCTCAGCCTGCCCGAGACCGCTCTGGCCGCCTCACGAGAAGTACTGAGAAACTGTGGCAATATGAGCAGCGCCACGGTTCTCTTTGTTCTAAAAGAGCTGCTCACACGCGGCATCACCCCAAGTGACACCCTGCTGGCCATGGCATTTGGGCCGGGTCTGACCATCGAGACAGCGCTCCTGACGGCGGTATGACCCACTTTATTCGCACACGCGCCGAGACACTCACGGAGCGTATGGACGAACCAGACTGCGATCCGCAAAAGCTGGCGCGCACCTACGGACAGTTTGCGTCTATCAATGTGCTGCTCTCTGGTTGGACGCAAATCTACCAGCGCGAGCTTCGCCCTGCGTTGCAAGAAGGTGCCCGAACCGTTCTGGATATCGGCTGTGGCGGCGGCGATGTGGTGCGGCACCTGGCACGCCTTGCCCAGCGCGATGATCTGTCCGCGACGTTTCTCGGAGTGGATCCCGACCCGCGCGCCATCGCCTTCGCATATGGGCAGGAGAACCCAAACAATGTCCGCTTCGAGCAGACCGATGCGTACAGCCTCAGCACACACTTTGACCTCGTGCTCTCCAACCACGTGCTGCACCATCTCGCCGACGAGGAGATCTCCACTCTGTGCGTAGCCTGCGAGCGACTCGCCACGGTTCGTGTGGTGCACAACGATCTCTGCCGTGATGACCGGGCGCTGGCACTCTTTCCTCTGGTCGGTGGCTGGTTCCCGGGCTCGTTCATCTTTGAGGATGGCATGCGCTCGATCCGCCGTGCCTTCACGGTAGCGGAGCTTCAGGCGCTCGCTCCGGCAGGCTGGACAATCCATACCTCCTCCCCGTTTCGACTCCAACTACAATGGAAACCGTAGAGATCGCCGTTATTGGTGCGGGGCCAGTCGGGCTCACGCTCGCGTGCTTACTGGCACAGCGCGGCGTAAAAATCGCGGTACTCGAAGCCCACACCGAGCGCTCACCGCACTCCCGCGCCATCGGCATTCACCCGCCCGCGCTGGATATCTTAAACACACTGGGGCTAGGCGAGGCGCTCCGAGCCGAGGGCGTGGCAATCGGCGGTGGCCAGGTCTTCTGCGATGCCCAAAAACGCGGACGGCTCGCCCTCCCGGAATCCCCTCTCGCCCTGCCACAAGCACGCACGGAAGCACTCCTTGAGGCACGATTAGAAGCCCTCGCGCCCGGCGCACTCCGCCGTGGCTGTGCGCTCAAACACTTTACACAAGACGCAGACACCGTCCAGCTTTTCTGCACGGCGGGCGCAACTCTCAACACGGCGCTTTTAGTGGGCTGCGATGGCAAGAGTAGCTCGGTTCGCCTCCTCGCAAAAATCACGCAGACCGGCGCTCGCTACCCGGACCGCTACCTGATGGGCGACTTCGCCGACGACACCGAGTTTGGAAGCGACGCGGCACTGTTTTTCAGCCGCGAGGGGATCGTCGAGTCGTTCCCCCTGCCCCATCAGAAGCGCCGCTGGGTCGCCCGGCTCGGCGCGGCAAGCTGCCCACTGGATGTCGAGAGCCTTGCCACGCTGATTTTCGCTCGCACGGGGCGGCGGCTCCCCATACAAACCTGCTCCTGGATCAGTCCCTTTGGGATCGAGGGCTTCGTTGCCGACACGCTT
>NZ_JAYUPA010000119.1:0-6384 GCF_043760365.1 Armatimonas sp. | reverse complement strand
GTCCATCAGATCATCGGGGCTGTACAATAAGCTAAATCTATGCCTTACCGAACTTTACCCATTGGCGACAATGCGCCCGACGAAGTGCACGCCGTCATCGAGATTCCGCGTGGCTCCTCCAATAAATACGAGTACGACAAAGAGCTAGGGGTCTTTAAACTTGACCGTCCGCTCTACTCGCCGCTGTTCTATCCGTTTGACTACGGGTGGATTGCCGGAACCATGAGTGCCGATGGCGATGCGCTCGATGTTCTTGTGATCGGCTCGCACCCCACTTTTTGTGGCTGTGTGGTGAGCTGCCGCCCGCTCGGGGTCTTGATGATGCGCGACGAAAAAGGTGCTGATGAGAAAATACTCGCCCGCGTCGCCCACGACCCGCGCTTTCACGGTGTCAGTAAGCTTGAAGACGTCCCGGAGCACTACTTGCGCGAGATCGAGCACTTCTTTGATGTCTATAAAACTCTGGAGAAGAAATCGGTTCAGATCGGCGAGTGGATGGATGTCGAGCGTGCCAAAGAGATGATCAATACCTGCCGCCTGATCCACAGCGCGGTGTGATGGTTTCCGCCCCCATGAACGGGGGCGTCTTATTGTCGTCGCAAGCTCCGACACGAAGGCCACTTCGGGCCATACCGAGTAAACTCGGCTATGGGCGGCACGCCCTTTGTGTCCGAAGTATGAGGACAATAAGACGCCCTCGTTCATGGGGGCGATGCATCGAGCGAAGAAATACATGCGTGACGAACTGCTCAAAATTTTAGAAAGTTTCCCAGGAAAGCGCGTGCTTGTTATTGGCGATCTGATGGCCGATGAGCACATCTGGGGCCATGTGAACCGCATCTCCCCCGAGGCGCCTGTGCCGATTGTCGAAGTCGAGCGCGAGACCTTTGTGCCGGGGGGAGCGGCCAACACGGCGGCGCAGCTCGTGGCGTTTGAGGCTGAGGTCTTTGTGGCGGGCGTGGTCGGCGATGATGCGGCGGGAGGGAAGCTGCGGGAGGCGCTGCGGGCGCTTGGGGCGGATACCTCTGCTGTGGTGACGGCCCACGACCGACCGACGACGCGCAAGACGCGGGTGACGGCGGGTTCGTATCAGGGGGCGCAGCAGATCGTGCGTGTGGACCGTGAGCTGCGTGCCTCGCTCACCGCCGAGACCGAGACGGAGCTGGTTCGTGCGTGCGAGGAAATTCTAGAGGCTGGCTGTGATGCACTGCTTTTTTCGGACTACCTCAAGGGCGTCCTGACCGAGACACTCGTGGCGCGCCTCAGTGCGGCGGCACGTGTACGGGGAGTTGTAGTGACGGCCAATCCTAAACCTGCGAGTGTCGCGTTCTACAAGGAGGCAGACCTGATCCAGCTCAACCGAAAAGAAGCAGACGAGGCTAGCCGCACGACACTGTTTGAGTCACTGGACGATACGCTCTTTCACGATGCCGGAGCGCGGCTTCGGGAGGCGCTCGGCGTGCGTAATCTTCTTGTGACGCGCGGCGCACGCGGCCTGACGATATTCGAACCCACGCGCTTTGTGGATGTCGCTGCCGTTCCGGTTGAGGTCTTTGATGGCACGGGCGCGGGGGACTCCACGATTGCTGGGATTACGATGGGGCTAGCGGCGGGGGGAACCATCGAGCAGGCCGTGCGCCTGGGCAATGCATCGGGCGGGGCCGTCGTTCGGCATGTGGGAGTGGTCACCGCATGTCGTGACGAAGTCGCCGCGCTACTGTAAATCTGTCGTTAGGGCTTGCGCTGGAACAGAAAGTTGCCACGGTACGTCGTGGGGTAGGGGGGCGAGAGGTTGCGAGTGCTACCGTTACTGAGAACTTCCCGAACCTGGTAGCCACGGGCGGCCATCAGCTCGATAACGGCTTTACCCGTGGTGCCGTAGTGTTCTAGATGTCGGTCTTCCACTTCGATCAGCACAACGGGAGGGAGTGGGTAGTCTTTCACGGCGTTGAGAATCAGCCCCTCTGCGCCTTCCGCATCCATTTTCATGACCCCCGCCTCGCGCATTCGGGGGAACTCCGTCAGCAGACTTCCCAGACCGCGGGATTTTACTTCCACCTTTTGTTTTTTCAAAGCACTTTTTTGGCACGTGCGCTGAATGTGGCCCATTCCGAGTGAACCAGGATTGAACTCAAAAGTGAGCACGCCGTCGGTGTCGCTCAGGGCGGCTTCGATAATCTGGATGGGCGCAATATCCGCGTTCAGCGCGACATTGGTTTTTAGGAAGGCAAGGGTGTTGGGGTTGGGCTCGATAGAAAATACTTGCCCACTCGTCCCACAGCGCGCCGCCGCCCAGAGGGAATAGAATCCGATATTGGCTCCAATATCAATAAACACCGCGCCTTCCGTGACATAGGGTTCCAGGCACTTTACACAAGCCGTCTCCCAAACACCCGTGTAGTAGAGGTTCCTCTGCATCCCATCGTGTAGGTTCAGAGACATCCGTGTCCCGTTTCGGAGGGTCACGGTGAGAGCAATTGGCGGGGCTTTCAAGCGCTTGCCCGTGCCACCGATTGCCCCATAGAGCTGCTCGGCGGGGCGGGAAGGGAGGTGCATCAATAGAGAACGAAGGCCATTACGGAACGGGTTCGAGTCTGTTGAGAGCGAGGCTAGAGGCATGATGTGAGCTTGCAGTATACCACTTCTCGCCCGACGACTTAGGGAGGGCTAAGCCAGCCCGTGGCATTGCCGACAACCTGACCGTCGTCGGGCCGGGTATCCAAAAGAATCAGATAGAGCCTCTCGTTTTCGATGTAGCCCCCAATCAAGTAAGGGGCGTTGGCGTAGCGCCCCTGTTCGGCAGCGCGGGCTAGCTCACGCAGGGACTTGGGGGAGAAGTTGCGTAATATCTCGCGTAGCTCCGCCGTTTTTTCCGGCTCCAGCGGGACACCCAGTGGCTTGCCGTCCTCGCTGCCAAAGAAGACTTTCGCAATCTGGGGGCGGATTAGTAGGTCATCGGGAGAGACGCGGAACTCATCGCGTATGGGGAGGATGATGAGGGGGAACTTGGTGCCGGGTTTCTCCAGTGCCTGGAGCTGCCGTTTGAGGGAGCGGGCAGCCAGCTGGGCCGCCGTTCGGATGCGCTCATCACGCTCCTTGAGGCGGTCGGTATCCAGCATAGCTCCTGTGCCTGAGATCAGCTTCGCATCGTACCAGATACAGCCTGCGGCACGCTTCACATGACCGCCTGTTGGGCCAGCCGAGAACGTCCCGGTTTGCTTGAAGTCATTGGCATAGCGCACGATTAGGCGCAGAAGGCGAACCCCCTTGATTTCTAGGTCTACCGGTTGTGGACGGGATCGTTTTGCCCCCCCTTCCTCGGTGAGCACCGGGTAGAGCGTGGAGCGAATCGCATCCGAGCGGAAGAGTAGCTTGTTGTCGCCGTAGACCTCGAAATAACAGTAACCCGTTCCCAGTTTTGCCTCGTCATCGTCGCGGCCTACCGTCGCCTGAAAGCGTAGGAACTTGCCCTGGACGGGGATTGTCATCCCGCAAATCTCGCCGGGACCCATGGGATCGTCTTTGACATCCACCGACATCCCGTGCTCGAAGCGCTTGCCATTGACCAGCGCCTTGCGTGGGGAGAAAACTAGGTTGCCATCGTAGCGCACTCCCGGCGCTTTAAATAGGCTCTCCAACCAAACAGTGTTTGAGGGAGGATCCTCTTGATCCACCGCGAAGCGACGACGCGTCATGAGAAACCCTCCAATACGAGAGGAAAGAAGCAGTCCACCCGGCAAGATTCGAACCTGCGACCTTTGGCTTCGGAGGCCAACACTCTAATCCGCTGAGCTACGGGTGGAAAGGAACTGGACTGACAGTATACCGCTGGTTAGTCGGCTCCGCAAACGCCTAAAAGGGCCAGAAGACGGCCTGAAGCCCCAGGAAGATCAGGATCAGGCGGCTTTTTGTTGGGGAGTTGCCTCCGCCGCCAGATAACGGCTTAGCTCGTGGGCAGGCATGGGGCGGGCAAAGAGGTAGCCTTGACCAAAGCTCGCCCCTAGAGCCGTCAAGCGCTTCTGCTGGCTCACTTCCTCAATGCCCTCCGCTGTGACCGACAGCTCCAGGGTTTGGGCCAGTGCGAGAATGGTTCGAATAATCGCCTCATTTTGGGTGACGAGCTTGGGGTCCGCATGACTAAGTGCACTCACAAAGCTCCGGTCTACCTTGAGTGCCTTCACGGGCAAGCGGCTTAGGTAAGACAGGGAGCAGTAACCGGTTCCGAAATCATCCAGGCTTAATCGAACCCCCAGCTCCTCAAGCTCATGCAGGCGGGCGATTCCACTCTCGATATCACTAAGCAGAATACTCTCCGTGAGCTCGAGCGTGAGTGCCGTTGGTGGCAAACCCGTCTCTTGAAGCGTCTGGCGTACCATGGGGACAAAGTCCTCCTCACGGAACTGACGCTCGGAGACATTGACATTGACATGGATGCTCCGGTTTGCGAGTACACCACGCCAGCGCACCGCATCGCAGCAGGCGGCTCGGAGCAGTGCGGCACCCAGTGGGATAATAAGGCCCGTCTCCTCCGCGATGGGGATAAAGCGGCCTGGTGGCAGGTAGGTGCCCTCACTTGTCTGCCAGCGCGCGAGCGCCTCCACGGCCACGACTGCGCCTGTCTTCAGGGAGAGAATCGGCTGGTAGTAGGGCTTGATCTCCCCATCGCGGAGAGCACGCCGGAGCGCTGCCTCCAGCTCAAAGCGCTCGCGTGAGTCCTGATCCATGATGGGATCAAAGAACAGGTAGCCCGCCTTACCCAGCCCTTTTGCATGGTGCATCGCCGTATTCGCGTTACGCAGAAGATCGCTCGTGCTGCCGGGCTCCCCCAGAGCAACTCCGATACTGGCGGAGAGCAGGAGAGGGCGCTCCTGGATTACTAGTGGGGCATTGAGCGCCCGTGTCAGCCGCTCGGCCAGGCTGTTCACGTGCGCGGACGAGGGGACATCTGGGAGAAGAACGGTAAACTCATCGCCACCAAGCCGGGCGATAACCCCCTGCAGGCCAACCTCGCGGCGGAGCCGCTCCGCCGTCGCAATCAGCACCTGGTCGCCCGAGTGGTGCCCAAAGTTATCATTGATGAGTTTGAAGTTGTCTAGATCCACAAAGAAGAGACAAGTATGCCCGTGTGGCTTTGCTAGCAGTTTCTCAATCGTCTCCATAAGCTGGCGACGGTTTGCCAGACCCGTGAGCGGATCGTGCTGGGCCTGGTAGGCAAGCCGTGCTTCGATCTCTTTGCGGTCCGTAATGTCGGTACATACCCCCACCAGATTCCAGCAGCCCGGTACCAGACATTGCACGGTGACATCCTCATTGAGCCAGCGTACGCTGCCATTCTCAAGCTGGATTGTGTATTCCTGGTGGTAACGGGGCACTTCATCGCGTAGTGCTTGAATCGCTTTGATCTCACACTGGTACTGCTCTTCCGGGCAGCGCGCATGAAGGAAAGCTTCCTGGAGAGGCTGCTCTTCCGTAAAGGGAAACGGGAGCCATTCTAGAACCGCATGCGGGGCTATCAGGCGCAAGTTCCAGTGGAGATAGGTATCGAGCTCCTCATTGAAGCTGGGTTGTAAAGGGTTGTGGTTCCTGTCGCAGGGCAGCTCCAAGACAGTTGCCTGCCAGAGAAGGCATCTTGCCTGGGAAACGGCACGCTGTAAAAAAGCGGCGTCCTCTATGGGGGTACTGTTGTAAGTTCGACGGTTCATCTAATAGTTGTACGACTGTGAGGTTGACGGCTCGCCCTTGAGTCCATTATCGTCTTTTTGAGACACTCTCGTTATAGCAATAATGAAATTTGTTTTTCAGCAAAACGAGAGGAGGTGATACACTCGGGATCATGCTTCTCAGTACCCTTAAACGCTATCCCGACCTTAAAAAAGACAACCTTCAGGCATGGGATAGTGCCGACGAGCTGCTCCTCAAGTACCTGGAATCGTGTGAGCTGGCTGATAAACGCGTCCTGATCATCAACGATGCCTTCGGGGCGCTGGCCTGCTCAATCTCGATCCCGATGGGAGAGCTAATGAGCTACACGGACTCGTTTGTGAGCCACAAGGCGATTTTGCGCAATAGTAGTGGCACGCGCCAGGCCCTCTCTGACCTGGAAGCACTTTCGGGTGTCTATGATTTCGTGCTGATCAAGCTCCCGAAAAACCTCTCGTTTCTGGAAGATATTCTTTGCCGCCTCACTGCCCACTTGCGCCCCGGCTCCCGGCTGATCTGCGCCGCCATGGTTAAGCACTTAGCTCCGGCAAGCTTTCCACTGCTTCAGAAGTATATCGGTGAGACCACGACGAGCCTGGCGGAAAAGAAGGCACGCTTAGTTTTTGCGAGCTTTGAGAAAGAGCCGGTGATATCGCCGTATCCCTTGGAAGTGGCAATTGAGGG
>NZ_JAYUPA010000118.1:0-6386 GCF_043760365.1 Armatimonas sp. | reverse complement strand
CGTAGATCAAAACGCGGCTAAGGCTCAGCCGGGAGCTAACACGCCACCCGCTGCCGCGTCCACAAACACGATGGCAGCGCAACGGGCGGAAAAAGAAGGTAAGTAGTTGCCGCAAGGCACGTGATACTTGAATGAGAGGCTCCTACGGGAGCCTCTCTGAATTTTAGACCATGCAAAAAACATTCCCTCATTTTGGTGCGCCCGCGGGCACACAGTTCGCCAAAGTCGTGCCCGGCGGCACGACGATTCTTCCCAACGGGCGCTTTCTGACGCCGCTGGGCAAACGGCTCTGGGCTCCGCGGGAGAACTTATGGAGCGTGGGGCTCTCGCCCGATGGCAAGACACTCACCGGGCTCTATGAGGGCGGCTTGGCGCTCTGGCCGACAAATTCCAGCGAGACAAAGCCTAAGGTGATTGCAAGGCGTGATGCGGGCTTTGCAGGCGTGTTCACCAAAGACGGAGCGCGCTATATCGTGTCGAGTGGTGATGCGGGCCACGGTATTGAGATATACAACACCAGCGACTGGGACGCTGAGACCGTAAAAATCGCAGCGGATAAAGAAACCTACATCAACGACATCGCCCTCTCGCCCGACGAGCGCTGGGTCTACGGCGTGGACGTGGCGCGGCAGAGAGTGGTGGTCTTTGATCTGCAAAGCGGCAAAGTCGCGGCGGACGTGCCTGCGGGGCGACAGCCGTATGCCTGCGTGCTCTCCGCCGATGGCAAGCGGCTCTTTATCGCCAACATTGGAATTTTCGATTATAGCCTCGTGCCACCGCCCGCGCCCGGAAGTGGCGGGAGCAAGCGCGGACTCGCCGTGCCTGCATTTGGTTTTCCCTCACCCGAGGCTGAGAAGGGAGTCGAGCGTGAGGGACGGAAAGTTCCCGGCCTTGGTAGCCCCTATGTCCCCGATGCACAGAGCCTCTGGGCCTACGATGTGAGCAATCCCGCCGCGCCCAAAGTGACGGCAAAGGCCAAGACCGGCGTGCTGATCCATGCGCCTGCCGATGGTGGGAAGTCCGTGGGAGGCAGTGCGCCCAATGCGCTGCTGCTGCGTGGCAATCTGCTCTTTGTGAGTAATGCCAACAACGACACAGTACAGATTTTCGATGTCGCGACCATGAAGCCGCGCAAGAGTATAAAACTCACGCCCACCAAGGAGACCGCACTGCTACGCGGGGTAATTCCCACCGGCATGGCACTGAATAAAGCGGGGACGCGGCTCTATGTCTGCGAGGCGGGGATCAATGCCGTGGCCGTGATTGACCCAAAAGCGGGGGTCGTGCTGGGGCATATCCCGACCGGCTGGTTTCCGGTGCAGTGTGTGCTGTCAAGTGACGAGAAGACGCTCTATATCGGCTCGCAAAAGGGCCTGGGACGTGGCCCTAGCGGCACTAAGAACCCACGTCCTGCCACGGACGAGCGCTCCGGGCTCTCCGCGATGCCGGGCATGGTGGACTGCGTGAGCCTACCAAGCCTCAATCTCGCCAGCGCGACGAAGTCGGTTTTAGCCAACAATGGACTGCTTCCCAAGGCAACACCCGCCCCCAAGCTCCCTAAAGAGATTGAGTATGTCGTATTTATCACCAAGGAGAACCACACGTTTGACGGTATCTTCGGCACGCTGGAGAACGCCGCCGCCGAGCCGGAGTACGCAGAGTGGGGTGAGCGCGGCTGGATTCGGGAGAACGGCAGTAAAGAGAGTGCCGAGCGCGTCCCGATCATGCCCAATCACTTAAAACTCGCGCGGCAGTTTAGCATCTCCGATAACTTCTACATGGAGCCCGATGCCTCGGGTGACGGCCACCGCTGGCTGGTTGGGGTCTATCCGAGCCTCTGGACCACCCGCGTCTTCTACTCTGGCTGGAACTTCTCGCTCTCCGAGTCCGCACGGGGGCGCATGATCAGCTTCGGCTCCAACGGAAGCCAGATCCCTGAGGACTACTTAGAGAACGGCTCGCTTTGGGAGCATCTGGCGCGAGGGGGCGTGAGCTTCCGCAACTATGGTGAGGGCTACGAATTGCCACACAACGATGAGGGGGAACCAGAGACCAAGTCTGGCGCGTTCACACTCGTCAATTTCCCGATGCCCAAGGTGCTCTACGACAACACGTGCTTTAACTTCCCGGCTTACAACAACAACATCCCCGATATCGCCCGCGCCGACTGGTTTAGAGAAGATATTGCAGACTACCGAAAAAAGCACAAGGGCAAGCTCCCACACTTTATTAATATCGCCATCTGCAACGACCACGGTGCAGGCAAGCGCCCCGAGCGTGGCTACCCCTACACTGCCAGCTTCATGGCCGATAACGATCTGGCGCTGGGCCGCATTGTTGAGTACTTAAGCCATCAGCCCGAGTGGAAAAAAATGGCGATCTTCGTCACGCAAGACGACTCCGGCGGCGATGGGGACCATATTGACCGGCACCGTAGCTTTGTGCTGTGCATCAGCCCCTGGGCGAAAAAGCACCATGTCGCGCACCAGCACACGAGCATCATGAGCATTATAAAAACCATCTACCGGCTCTTTGGGCTTGGCCCCAACAACCTCTGCGATGCCCTCGCCACCGATTTGTCGGAGATGTTCACCACAACGCCGGACTTCACCCCCTACAAGCACACCCCCGCCGACCCACGCGTCTTCAAGCCCGCCGACACGTTCGACCCAAGCGATCCGCAGTTCAAGCGCCGCCGGGGCGAGAAACCCGATGTCCCGCTTGATGACCCGAGGTTTATTGACTCTCTGCGACAAAAATAAGACTGTAGTACAATGCGCTCGTGAATAAACTCTACTTGGAGACGGCGATCTCTCTGGCACGGCAGGCTGGGGAGATTGGCCGCTCGATCTTCGTCACTGCCCGCGAGAGCACCTGGAAGTCCGACAACACGCCCGTGACAGCGGCGGATATTGCGATCAACGATCTGGTGATCCGCGAGATCTCCCGAATCTACCCAGGCCATGCCATCCTGGGTGAAGAGGCCAGCCAGCCACACGAGGGCGCGGATCATATCTGGGTCTGCGATCCGATAGACGGGACAATCCCCTACGCACTCGGCATTCCGACGTCGGCGTTCTCCCTCGGCCTGGTGATCAATGGTGTTACCGAAGTGGGCGTCGCCTACGACTTCCACGCCGACCGGATGTACACAGCGGAGCGGGGCAAGGGCGCGTTCTGTAACGGCCAGCCGCTCACGGCGTTTACCGGCACGAGCCTGCGCGCCACGGTCACCGATGTGGAGGGCCTCTGGTGGAGCGGCTTCCCCGTGGGTGAGCTCACCGAGCTTCCGAACCTCCTAGAGCGCGAGGGCAGCAAGATATTAAAAGTCTGCTCGATGGTCTACGCAGGGCTCTTAGTGGCTCGCGGCGAGCTGGCAGGAATGATCAGCCGGGGAGACAAGCCCTGGGACGTGGCGGCGATGGATCTCATTATCCGAGAGGCAGGCGGCTGTGTGACGGACTTGCAAGGCAACCCGCTCCGGTGCGACGGCCCGATTCCTGGCAGTGTGGTCTGTGGGGCTGGCGTCCAGGATGCCTACCTCAGCTTAATTGATGAGGCGTTTGGCTGAACCCACCCGGCTCGGACCCACCCGGCTCGGACCCACCCGGCTTCGTTCGTTCCTCACTATGCCACCCTCCCTCAGGGCAGGGAGGGTTAGGGAGGGTTTTCTCACCCCTTCCCGGGTACCCTCTGGGTGCTGAAGGAAGGGGCCGGGGGATGGGTTCAAAGCGTACCAGGGAAGGGGGCCGGGGGGATGGGTTCTGGACACCTTCAGGCAGGCGTAGGGTCCAGCACCACCGACAAGAATCCACCAGCAGCATCTAGTAGCGCCCGTGCTTCGTCGGCACTCACGCTCTTACGGGCCATGACGATCCCCACTTTTGCAGAGCCTCCGGACTCGGTGAGAAGCCGAGCAGCGGTCTCGGCGTCCGTTTGGCCGAGGTCGGCGATGAGGCGCTTGGCGCGGGCGATGAGTTTAATATTCGTGGCCTGGACATCTACCATTCTATTTCCTAGAGTCTTGCCAATTTTTACCATCGCGCCGGTGCTGAGCATGTTGCAGATAAGCTTTTGCGCCGTGCCGGACTTGAGGCGCGTGCTGCCCTGAAGCACTTCGGCCCCGACCACTGCCTGAATAGCAATATCAGCGTCCTCGCAGAGCGGTGCGGGGGTGGCGCAGGCGACGCCGACGGTGACAGCTCCCCTCTCTTTTGCACGGGCAATCGCGCCGCGAACATAGGGCGCTCCCCCGGAGGCGCTCATCCCGACGATCACGTCGTGCGCACCAACTTTTGCCTCGTCCATCGCGCTTGCGCCTGCCTCTCTATCATCCTCCGCACCCTCGATGGCCTTGGTGAGTGCACGCTCGCCGCCTGCAATGATGCCAAAGACTTGCTCCACCGAGACGCCGAACGTGGGGAGGCACTCGCTGGCATCGAGCACGCCCAGCCGCCCCGAGGTGCCTGCCCCGACGTAGATCAGCCGTCCGCCGCTACGCAATCCCTCGGCGATAGCATCCACGGCGCGACCGATCTCGGGAATGCAGCCCCGGACAATAGAGGCCACGGTAGCGTCTTCGTCGTTGATGCGCCGTAGCAGCTCATCGGTGGGCAGACGATCCATGCCGTCGGTGTGTGGGTTCACCAGCTCGGTACTCGGTAGTGTGTTCATGTTTAACCTCTCCCCCCAGCCCCCTCCCCCGGGCAGTCGCAAGCTCCTTGGGGAAGGGGGAGCCAAAAGCCCCTTTCCCAGCGAAGTACGAGCGCCTGGGAGAGGGGGCTGGGGGGAGAGGTTAAATGCCTTACGCTTCTCGCACAACCTTTACGACATTACTGCCTTTTTCATTACCCGTCTTGGTGACGACATAGACTTTGAGCACTACGCCCTCCCCGACTTCCGTCAAGCCTAGCTCGCCGTGCCAGGTGAGGGTGCCGGGGCTGACCATGGCGACCACGGCCTCATTGCGCGTGCTGTACGCAGGCAACGGTGCGGCGCGGATGCTGTAGTGGTCGAGCTGGTCGTTGTTGGAGGCTGTCCAGGCAAGCTGGGCGCAGGTGAGGTCGCGGCTCCAGTGCCCGCTGAGGGTCACGCCATCAGGGGTGCTGCCGCCGGTGGGATAGAGTCCGGGAACGGTGGCGAGTAAGGGATGGTCGGTGTCGTAGCGGGCAATAACGGCGTTTTTATACTGCCGCAGACGCGTGACGATCTCGCTTCGCAGGGTGTCGCGGGTGCGGCGGTCTACGGCAAGAGTCTGCTCCAAGAGGCTGATTTGCTTGTACACGCTCTGAAGCATGGCCAGTTCGGTTTTGAAGCTTGCTAAATCGTACCCTCTGGCAAGCCGCAGCCCCCCGACAATTGCGTCATCACCTTCGTCGGTATTGATGCGCTCCCAAAGAGTCTCCATCTCGGTGAAAGGCTTGAGTGTTCCGGCCATATCAGCGGTCGCAAGCGGCAGCGTGGGCAGTGTCTTAGCATACGGCGTACCATCGAGCGCACTCTTTACCGCCCCACGAAACTGCGTGAGCCTCGGACGGAGCTTCTCTTTAAGCTGATCGCGCTTGCTGGCAAGCGTCGCTAAAATCAGCACCGACGAATCTACTTTTTGAATGAGCGCAGCCACGGCAGTTTGATCCGCAGTTAATTTAGCGAGCGTGTACCCACCCTTGAGTTCTAGCGCAGCCGAAGCAAGGTCATCGTCAACGCGTGCCCAGTGTGTTGCAACATTGGCAAGCGTGATCTGAAATCCACTGATGGTTGTAATTGGCATAATAATTTTTTTCTCAAGAGCTTTGATGCTCGTCTAAATTGTACCACTTTTAAAACACAAATAAAATGCGAGCTAGTTTGTCGTATCCACAAAAACCAGCAACGGCAGTGCGTCTTTCGATAAACCTAAATCGTTAAGAAGCCTTAGCAACGATTGCAAGATTGTCTGCGTGTTGCGATGATGCCTACCCAGTGCCTTATGAAATATTTTAAACGCTCGCTTCAGCAAAGGCACTGCGTCCACCTTTCGCCCCATATAAAAATACAGCAACGCCAGATTGTTCAGGCTCGTCGCGGTATCGGTATGATCTGCACCAAGCGCTTTCTCGCGAATCGCAAGAGCACGCTCATACAGAGGAAGCGCGGAGGCATAGTCACCTTAAGTTTTATACAGTAACGCCAAGTTGTTTAAGCTCTGTGCGGTATCGGGATGATCCGCACCAAGCGCCTTTTCACGTATCGTCAAAGCATGCTTAAACAAAGGAAGCGCGGAGGCGTAATCTGCCTGGCGTTCTTTATGAAAGCCTAGTTGGTTGCAAAGTAAGCCTACATTTTCAGTCTCGACACTCTCTTTTATTACAAATGCAACGATATGCTGTGCATGGGCAGCAAGATGG
>NZ_JAYUPA010000117.1:0-6387 GCF_043760365.1 Armatimonas sp. | reverse complement strand
GCGGCTTCGCCAAGCGGCCCGAGGCCGCGTCAAACGTCTCCTTCTCTGCGGGCTCGGCCCGCTTCGCGCGAAGCGCGGCCCAGAGATGGCCTTTCAGGCCACCGAAGGGGATTCGTGAAAAAGCCTCGGATAGACGAATAGCTACGCCAGAATGTCTTTCACGACACGCGCCGGTTCGACGCCGCTGAGCTTAGCGTCTAAGCCCTGGAACTTGACACTGAAGCGCTCGTGGTCTACGCCGAAGAGGTGGAGCATCGTGGCGTGCAGATCATGGACGCTGACGACGTTTTCGACGGACTTGTAGCCCAGCTCGTCGGTGTTGCCGTAGGTGGTGCCGCCTTTGATCCCGCCGCCCGCCAGAAAGAGTGAGAAGGCGTTGATATGGTGATCGCGGCCATCGCCCTGGCCCATCGGGGTACGGCCAAACTCGCCGCCCCAAATGATTAACGTGTCGTCGAGCAGCCCGCGCTGCTTGAGGTCCGTGATCAGCGCCCAGGACGCTCTATCACACTCGGCGGCGGCCTGCGTGATCGCGGCTTTCACACCGCCGTGGTGATCCCAGCCTCGGTGGTAGAGCTGGATAAAGCGCACCCCGCGCTCGGCTAATCTGCGGGCGAGCAGACAGTTGCTCGCAAACGTGCCATCGCCCGGCTTCTTCACACCGTAGAGGTCGAGCGTCGCCTGAGTCTCGTTGCCCATCTCGGTCAGCTCTGGCACCGACGCTTGCATCTTAAAAGCCAGCTCGTACTGCGCGATGCGTGTGGCGATCTCCGGGTCGGTTTTCTCAGCGGCGAGCATTCCGTTGAGCCGCGCAATTTCCTCAACGACTAAGCGCTGTGTGCTCTGGCAGACGCCTTCCGGGTTCCCGACAAAATGCACGGCATCGCCGCGTGTCTGGAGCTGCACGCCCTGGAACTTGCTGGGCAGAAACCCCGACGACCACTGCCGCGCCGAGACGGGCTGCGCCCCGCCCCGCCCCTGCGACGTCAGCACAATAAAGCCGGGAAGGTTCTGCGTGGTGGCCCCGAGGCCGTAGAGTACCCAGGAGCCCATAGATGGACGACTCTTGAGAATGGATCCCGAGTTCATAAACGCATGCGCCGTGTCGTGGTTGATCTGCTCGGTCACCATAGACTTCACGACACAGATCTCATCGGCGAGGCTCCCAATCATCGGCAAGGCGCTACTCAGCTCCAAACCGCTCTTGCCGTAGCGCGTAAAATCATGCTGTGGCCCGAAGGCTTTTAAGACCGTGTTCTGGAGCTGAGCAAGCTGCTGGCCTTTCGTAAAAGACTCCGGGAACGGCTGGCCGTGCAGCTCACGCAGCTTTGGCTTCCAGTCAAACGTCTCTAAGTGGCTCGGCCCACCCGCCATGCACAAATGAATGACACGCTTGATGCGCGGCTTGAAGTGAGGCAAACCTCCCGATCCTTCGGCTCGCGCCTCGTGCCCAAGCAACGCTCCCAGCGCCAGCCCACCCACACCGTAGGCCGACTGCTTCAAAAACGTGCGCCGGTTGACGCTTCGGATAAACTCTTCGTGACTATCGAACATCTCGCTCACCCACCTATCTTCGCCGCTTTTTCCGCGTTCTCCAGACACCGTGCGAGGACATAATCCACCGCTCCAAGGACAGGCTCCAGTGGCTGCACCCCATATCCCTCACTCTGCCAGTAAATATTTTGCGTATCGCGCTTGTAGAACTGCCAGCCACTGCCATTGCTCACAATCCCATAGGTGTCCAGTTCCTGCCCGGCATCCTGATTTTTCTCCGCGCAAACATGCATTTCCACCAGACACTGCGCCATCCCTTTTTCAAAATTATCCTTTTTTGCCTCTACGACACACAGAAGTGGCGTCCCCGGAAGAACCCGATTCGGAGCAATCAAGTAGTCTACAAATCCACCTATTTCTCTTCCATTGAGTGCAACCCCTTTAAAGATTTTCAGATTTTGATAGGGAAGTCCGACCTCTTCAAAAATCAGCTCAATGAGAAGCTGCTTTGCAGATTCAGAGAGAAAAGTATCAAATATCTTTAAGCGATTTTGACGCTCATGAAAAAACGAGCTGGCTAAGCGATCCTGAGCGGGGATTGCCCAAGGCTGGAAACGCTCAACTTCTGTTAGGGCAAGTGCTTCCGCCAGAGAAAACCCAGAAAATTCTCTTTTCTTTAGTGTTGCCATTTTGCTTAACTTAGTACCTCGTGATCGTCTCGTGGAGATTTAATACCACACGGCAAAGCGTAGCCCAGCTTGCGAGTTCTATGGGTTCACCTGTTGGAGCGGGGCTATTGCCAATGGCGAGGAGTTTTTTAGCATCGTCGGGGCGTGCGGCGTACTCGGTGCGGACTTTGGCAAGAAAGGTGAGGAGCGACTTTTGCTCCTGCGGCTTGGGGCTACGAGCCAGCGCTCGCTGGTAGATCTCCGTGAGCTTAGCATCGTCGGTTTTGCCGTTTAGACTTGTCGCTAGAACACGGGCTGCCTCCACAAACTCAGGGTCATTCAGTAGTGTGAGCGCCTGCTGCGGCGTGTTGGCCTGCGTGCGCGTACAAGATGGCTCGTCGCGGTTGGGAGCGTCAAAGCTAGCGAGCATCGGATGCAGAAATGTCCGCTGCCAGTGCATGTAGACCCCGCGCCGCCACTGGGAGCCGTTGGTGTCGGCGGTGTAGTCACGGTCGGGGAACTGGAGCGGGGCATAGTATCCCGCGGGCTGATACGGCTTCGCGGGTGGCCCTCCAAACGATTTATTGAGGAGTCCCGCAATCGCCAGCGCATTGTCACGCACAAACTCCGCTTCCAGTCGCCGTGGGTTCTGTGATGCCAGTAGGCGGTTCTGTGGATCGCGCACACGCTGCAACGCACTACTCTTTGACGACTGCTGGTAGGTATGGCTTAGCACGACCTGCTTGACGGCACGCTTGATGTTCCAGTCTTTTTGAAAGTCCCGCGCCAGCCAGTCCAGAAGCTCCGGGTGGCTGGGCGGCTCACCTTGCCCGCCCACATCCTCGACACTCGCCGAGAGCCCGACGCCAAAAAAGTGCTTCCAGAGCCGGTTCACAAAGACTCGCGCCGTGAGCGGATTGTTTTTGTCCATCAGCCAGTTGGCAAGCTCTAGCCTACTTCCCCCCCCCCCAGCCCCCGTCCGGCGGGGGAGGAAGCTTGGTGTCGCTGCCACAGCCACAGGCGCGGTCTCGTCCTGCCAGTTACCACGTGGCACGACGCGCATGGTCAGAGGTGTTTTTGCACGCTCGGTCACCATCACAGGGGTGCGACCACTGCGGTAGTTGATAATTTCGGCCTCTAGCGCCCTAGCTTTGGCAAAAGCATCTACATCGGAGGCTGTGGCTAACAAGTAATCCCGAGGCGTCAGCGCTTTATCAGGAAGCGTCAGGCCGTCGGGGTCGCGCGGCACGAGGGGCGACGTGCTGAGGCGAAAACTGGCGAGATCACAGTTTGGTAGCGTGGCGCGCAGGCTCTCACCGTCTGCGAGCGTAATGGGTTTATCAAGGCGATAGACAGCCATTTGTGGCGCACTGGCCTGCGTATCAGCTAGCTTCCAGCCCCGGTGCACTCCCAGCAATGCAAAAGAGTTTCGGTAGATCGGCTCGAAGGCGCTCGCAGCAGCGTGGCGAATAGCAACAGCGCGAGTCTTGCCATCTTTGCCCAGAATCGCCAGACTCAAGTTCACGGTCTCGGAGCGCACGCCTTTCCGAAAAAGGCTATTCTCGATAGGTAAAATCTCTAATCGAACACTGGCGAGCTGCCGTGCCTTAGGGGAAAACTCTCGCACGGCATCTGCGGCCTTGGTACCCGTCAGCACCACGCGCTCATCGCTCTCCCAGCCGTCGGGGTTGGCCTGGACATAGGCATTGAGCTCCCCCAGCCAGCTCTGGCTCACCAGAAGTGGCGCGGCAATAGTCTCGATCGCGCGCTGCTTCTGGACGATCTGCGCCTTGAGATACTTGCTCTCCACTATGATCTCGGGGAAGAACGGGTAGTCGTTGTTGACGCCGCGCAGATCCGGGTTCGGGGTGTAGCCGTAGTCGGCATAGACCCCCCACTGTTTGACATCGGCAAAGTAGGCAGCGAGCGCGTAAAAATCCCGCTGCGTGAACGGGTCGTACTTATGGTCGTGGCACTCCGCACAGCCCGTCGTCATGCCCATCCACGCCATCCCGACGGTGCGTACGCGATCCGTGGCGTACTTATGCAGATACTCTTTGGGCTGTGCGCCGCCCTCACGCGTGACCATGTTCAAACGATTGAAACACGTCGCCGTGAGCTGACTTGGCGTTGGGTTTGGCAGCAGATCCCCGGCGAGCTGCTCGCGCGTGAATCTATCAAAGGGCATATTGGCGTTAAACGCCTCAATTACCCAGTCGCGGTAGGCCCAGGCATTCATGTTCTGGTCGCCATGGTAGCCCACGGTGTCGGCGTAGCGCACCATGTCTAGCCACGGTACCGCCATGCGCTCCCCATACGCCGCTGAGGCCAAGAGCTCATCCACGAGCTTTTCATAGACACCAGGCCGCGTATCCGCTACAAACGCCGCTACCTGCTCTCGTGTTGGCGGCAACCCCGTTAGATCTAAGCTCACACGCCGAATCAACGTCGCTTTATCGGCTTGCGGTGCAGACATCAGCTTCTCTTTGGCCAAGCGCGCCCTAATAAAGGCATCTATTCCCCCTACCGGACGTGGACTAGAGGGTAAGAGCGCCTGCCACGCCCAGTGGCCCTCGTACGTCGCGCCCTCGCCAATCCAGCGCATCAAGAGCCGCTTCTGCGCCGCTGTGAGCGCCTTGTGCGAGTAGCTCGGTGGCATCTGCAACCGATCGCCCTCAGGCTGATTGATGCGCCGCACCAGCTCGCTGCCGAGAATATCCCCCGGAACGACGCTTTTATTGGGCTGATCCAGCCGCAAATTCGCAACGCGCTTGTTCTTATCTGGCCCGTGGCACGCGAGGCAATTGTCCGAGAGAAGGGGACGGATATCGCGGTTAAAACGGACCCGGTCGGTCTTTTGTGGCGCGGCGAGCGCGGCAAAACTCATCAAGCTGGCAAGGGCAAACACTGCCAGCTTGCCGTGCGAAAGAGAGATCATAGAAGCATTGTAAACGCTACCGGAACCACCGTCAATGCACTGCGCAATAAAAGCCTTGTCTGATCTGTGCACTTACGCTCGTATTACGCTAGTATGTGGCCATGCGCACCGCCGCTCTTCTCGCCCTCGCCCTCGCTGCAGGCTGCAAAAGCTCCCCTTCCAGCAATCGCCTGCGTGTCTGGAGCATGTGGGGCGGCGATGAGGAAGAGGTTTTCCGTAACGTCCTGCGTGCCTACGACCCGACAATCACAAACCTGCCATCCGTGAGGGACGACAAAACCATCCGTGCCCTAGTGGCGGGCGCTCCCCCCGATCTCTTCACACTCCGTGAGCCCGCAGCACTGGGGGCACTCGCCGCCAACAACGCCCTTCGCCCACTGGATGGGCTCTTTGCCGCCGCCGGACTCAAAGACGCAGACTTTACGCCGGGCGCACTGAGTCAGTGCCGCTTCCGAGGCAAGCTCTACGCGATTCCCTACTTACTGGACTGCATGGTGCTGCTCTACAACAAAAAGCTCGTGAAAGAGCCACCGTGCACACTCGAAGCGCTGGAGGAGCTTTGCAAACGCCTCACGAAGCGCGATAGCACCGGGCGAATCACCCAGATCGGCCTGCGTCCCCCCGAAGCCGTTCAGCTACTAGGAGCCGCCGGAGCTCGGTTCTGGGACGAAGAAACCGAGCGCCTCACCGCCGATGATCCACGCAATATCGAGGGCGTGCGCTGGTACAAGCGTCTCATGGACGCGCAGGGTGGCAACGAGGCCGTGGAGGCATTCTCGGCGGGCTTTGCCGAGGACATGGGCTCCAGCAATCCGTTCTTTAAGGGACTTGCCGCGATGGAGTTCTCCGGACAGTGGAACGCGAACTGGGTCTTTAAGTACACCCCCGGCGAGGAGATCGGAGTCGCGGCGCTTCCCTATCCCGCCGACTCTCCCGAGCTCTCAGGCACGGCCTGGCTCGGTGGCAATCTCTTCTGTCTGCCACGCGAGGGCAAGCACACCGACGCTGCCTTTGCCTTTCTCAAGTGGAGCCAGACCAGAACCGGGCAGCTCACGTTCGCCAGCACGATGCACGGCGTTCCCAACCAGCGTGCGATCTTGAAAGAGCCCACGCTACGAACCGGCGCTCCCTGGCGAGCGCTCTTTGCCCGCTTTTTAGATCTAGCCGACAGCCCCCGCGCCACCCACTTCCCCGTGCTTCCGGTTGCAGCACTCTACCAAAGTGAGCTAACGGCAGCCTGCGACGCGGTGCGCTACGGCAGAAAATCCCCGCAAGAAGCGCTCAAGA
>NZ_JAYUPA010000116.1:0-6389 GCF_043760365.1 Armatimonas sp. | reverse complement strand
TGTCGTGGTTGCCTCGGATCAGGCAGATATTCCCGTGGAGCCGTCGCCGAATCGCTTTCGCGTCATCGAGCGGGCAGAGAAACAGATCGCCCAGGTGATAGACAGTATCTCCTGGGACGACACATGCGTTCCACCGGGCGATGAGCGCCCCGTCCATCGCCTCCGTGGAGTCGAAGGGGCGCTGGCAGTGGGAGCGGATATTATCGTGCCCGAAGTGGTGATCCGAGGTGAACCACAGGCGCGACGCGGGTGAGGTAGGGGAATCGGTCATACCGCTCTATACGCCAGATTCCCCTCGCTGCTAAACTGCTAACTCAAGCTGCCTTTGCAGGGACTTTCGAGCGCGACGCAGGTTTTCGCACGCTCATCCGGCTTTGCTTCTGGCGCTCTTTCGCCGTCTCGATCAGCAGCTTCGAGTCGTCCAGGCTTCCCGCCGTCACGTCCATGTCCTCTGCCGCTCCTCGATCCAGGAGCCATTTCTCAGTTATCTTAATCTGCATCTTCATTACCTCGACAAGTACGCACTCGCCTGCGTCGGTGTCGTCTCAAAGTAGGGGAGCCCCTCAACAACATCCAGGCCCAGGTCGCTCATCCCCACTGTATCGCGATAGAACGACACCGCCTGTGGCAGGGAGTGTAGCCCGATGCGACCGCTCCAGCCACGCTTCAGGCTCAGGCGCATTGCCTCCACAAGAAGCACCTGGCCCACGCCCCCAAAGCGGGGATCGGGAGTCAGCTCGCGCAGGTTCCACGGAGCCGCCTCCAGATAGTGCACATAGACCAAGGGAAGCCCGAGCTGGCTTGGTTCCTTGCACCGCTTCTGTTTGGTTGTTAGGAGCATCATCCCCTGAATCTGCCCCTCGCACTCCACCCCGATTGTCTGGTAGCCTGCCAGTCCCTCGACCGCCTTTGCCTTGCGCTGCCAGCTCCAGTGAAGGTGCTGTGGCCAGGCCGAGCGCGGCGTTCCTGCCAGAGCCAGCCTTTGGATCGCCGCATCAATGGACGGTTCCCAGTCTGCCGCCGCCGCTTCCACAGCTGCCCGATTCATGGGGCTGAGAACTGTTGCTGGCACCGCCTGCGCCGCCCGGCGGTCATAAAGAAGAATATCCACCAGAGTTAGTATATCGTTGGTGTTGCTTTTCTGGTATGCCCACTAGCCACCAAAGCCACTGGCAACGGCGATTCTCCCATGCCAACAATACGATAAAATGAGATTTGAAGAGAGAACGGAAAATGCCTCCTACGATGACCGCCGATTATATTGCCGAAGCTGCCCAGAACCTGTCCTTGCTTGAGCTGGATGCCATCATGGAGCGCCTCACTGCCATCCGTGCCCATCGCCGTGTTCCCGCGCTCTCTGAGACCGAAGCGGATCTCCTGAAGCGCATTGAGGCCGCGGTACCCAGCGTCGTAAAGCCCTCAAAGCCACCCAAGCACAGCGCGAGCTCACCCCAGAAGAGCACAGCGAGTTCGCTCAGCTCACCGATGAGATCGAGCTTGCAGAAGCGGGGCGCATTGATCTCCTTTCCGAACTGGCCGCCCTGCGTGGAACCACACTCGCACAAGTTGCTCGTCAGCTTGGCCTTGGCCGCCCTTGAGAGTTCGCCGTGAGTACATCACCCTTCGCATACTGTCGCCGCCACTGAGGGTAATCTCTAACTTGTGAAGGAAATGTCAGAAACTAATTGCTTTTTTTCTGACATGTACCTATAATCTTAACTGTGGCAGCAACTATTTCAAGCAAGATTGAGCGGCGCATTCAGAAGCAGGGGGAGGGGTGGGTCTTCGCGGCCCAGGACTTCCTAGACCTGGGGAGCCGTGCCGCTGTGGATCAGACACTCTCACGCCTCGCGCGGGAGGGGGAGATCCGCCGTGTCGGGCGCGGGCTCTACGATCTGCCGCGTACCAGCACGCTACTGGGAACGCTGGTTCCACCCGCCCAGGAGCGTATCGCCGAGGCGCTGGAGCGCAAGACAGGCAGCCGACTTCAGAGCAGTGGGGCAGTCGCGGCAAACGCCCTCGGGCTTTCCACGCAAGTACCCGCAAAGATTGTCTATCTCACCGATGGGGCGTCCCGTAAGCTCAAGGTGGGGGGCCAGACCATCGAGCTACGCCACGCAGAACCTCGGCGGCTCACGGAGCAGGGAGGCAAGGTCGCCACGATCCTTGAAGCCCTACGCTACCTTGGCCCCACAGGCATTGACGACCACGAGCTCACCCGGCTTCGTGCCCTCCTCACCCGCCGAGATCGCGCTACCCTACGCCGAAGCCGCGCCACCGCACCCACCTGGCTTCTGCCGCACATAGACCGACTCTTGGAGACCCCCGCTTGAACCGAATCGCCCGTGCTCTGGCCGCCGAACGTGCCGATGTCGTCGCAGGCACTAGCTCTGCTACCGTTCGGGTTCTTGCCGTCGAGCGCACGTTCTGGGAGAAAGTCACGATCCTCCACGATGAGTTCTACCGCCCGCTGGAGAAAGTCCGTGGTGAGCGGCTTTCACGCCACTACTACGACTTGGTCAAGCTCGCCCAGCACCCGGAGATTGGCCCCCGAGCAATCGCCCGCTTGGACCTTCTGGCTCGCGTCGCCGAGCACAAAGAGTTCTTCTACCGCAGCTCCTGGTCGCGCTACGATCTGGCCGTTCCGGGCACCTTGCACCTCCTCCCGCCGCCCGAGCGCCTGCCTGACCTGAGAAGCGACTACGACCGAATGGGGGATATGTTCTTCGCTGTGCCGCCGACCTTCGATAGCCTGCTGGAGAGTCTAAGTGCGCTGGAAATCCGCCTGAACGCGCTGGGTCGTCTGACTAAAAGCCCGCTTTGGAACGCGCAAGCTGCCTGATCTTGCCGGATATTGCCGGATTTTGCCGGAAATGGTACCCTGGAGCATACTGTAACGATGCCGATTAAGATCATGGTCTCCTCCTCTGTTTATGGCTTTGAAGATACGCTCACGCAACTCTGTGCGGTGCTGGAGAGCTACGGCTATGAGGTTCTGAACTCTCACTATGGCACCATCGCACGCCAGCTCCTGAAGAAATTTGCGCCCGTTCTGCCGGATCAGGTGTACAAAGCCGATGGTACGCGGCTCTTTCCCTTGCCTGCCCCTCCAGCTTTACCCGTCAATCCCTTTCGGGGAAATAGCGTCCTGGATGATTACCGTGTGATTGCCATGCTTAACGAAGCCCAAGCAGGAACACCCGGCTCTCCCCTCATGGCACGTCCCAACCGATGGAGCCAGGAGTTTGCGACAACGGAGGCGCTATTGCGAACGATCCAGGCGCAGTTTTCCAACCACACCGTTCTAGCCGCAGAGCTTGCTGCTCTGGCGGGAGGTACTCCATGAGCACATCTATCGAGAGTTATCTGGGTAAGTCGGAAAGCCAGACCCTGGAGTTTAAGCTGCAAGCCGCTGAGGAAGGAATCGCCCGCTCGGTGACAGCGATGCTAAATGCAGAGGGGGGGGATGATTCTCCTGGGGATGAACGACGAGGGGCACTTTATCGGCCTGTCACGTCCCCAGACGGTCGAGCCGCTCATGACGCATTTAGAGCAGGCCATCTCTCCGAAGATCCCACTTCGCGTCGAGTTGGTGGAGTATGCGGGCAAGCAAGGAGCTCTGATCGAGGTGCCACGCGGGAGCGATGTTCCCTATGTTCACAAGGGCGCGATCTATATTCGGACGGGTGCTCAGAACCGTGCGGCAACAGCGGAGCAGGTTCGTGCTCTGCTGGGAAAACGTGAGGATGCCGAGCAGCGCTGGGAGCGAGTGGCGGCGTATGGGATCGAGGCCGACTCGCTGCCAATGGAGCTGCTTCAGAGCACGGCGAAACGCTACGGTGAGCGCTACGGTCAAGAGCTTACGGAGAACCCCAGTGCCTGGGACTGTTTAGAGCGGCTGAACCTCACGGCAGACCTCTGGCCGACTCGGGGAGCGGTGGCGCTGTTCCAAAGAGATCCTCTGCCTGCCTTCCCTCAGTTTGGCATACATGCGACCGGTTTTACAAGCGAGAGCAAGCTGGAGACTTCCGAGGATGTCTTCTTTCAGGGCGATCTCCACGAGGTGCTCGATCAGGCATATAACTTCTGTTTAATACGCCTCCCAAAACGCACGGTGATCTCTGGGCTAGTGCGCCAGGAAGAACCTATCTTGCCTGCGCTGGCGGTTCGCGAGGCGCTGGTCAATGCCCTCATGCACCGGGACTATGCCGACCGTGCGCAAGTGCAGGTGCGGATTTTCCCGAACCGTTTCGAGGTGTGGAACCCTGGCAAACTCGACCTGAACCCGTCGGAGGCATCGGTCGCTCTGCGTGTCTCGCGCCCGACCAATCCCGATATTGCACGTGTCTGCTCGGTGTGGGGCTTGGCGGAGCTGCTCGGCGCGGGCCTGGAGCGGATTCAGCAGGCAATGCAAGAGCTTGGCCTACCCACCCCTCAGTGGCGCAATGTTCAGGGAGGAGTCTTACTGAAACTTGCCTGGAAAGAAGATGCTTCCCTAAGCGATGCAGTGAGTCTCAGTGCATTTAACGAGCGGATGCTGGCCTGCCTTGGAGCGGTGAAGACAAATGCGGTGCTTACCCGCGAGGAGTACACGCAGCGCTTTGCACCTGGTCAGGCTGAGCGGAGTGCCCGCAACGATCTGGCGAAGCTGGTCTCCTTGGGCTACTTCCGGGCGATGGGCGGCGGGCGTGGGACGGCGTACCTGCGAACCGATAAACCGTCGCCGATCTAATGATTTTCGTTTTTCTGCTACACTTTTAGCTGCTCCCATGAGGATGTTACACGCACGATGGATACTCTGACTTCTACCCCTGCTTCCACGAACTTCGACCGCCTGAAGACAAAGCTGCGCGAGCTTTTCGAGCTGGATAAGGCCGACCTAGACTTCGGCATCTACCGCATTCTGCGCCAGCGCCACAGCGAGATCACGGAGTTCCTGGATCGCCACCTGGAGACGACGGTGCGGGGTGCGCTGGCGAGCCACGGCGACACGCAACTTTCGTCGGTGAAGGAGGACCTGAAGGCGGCTGAAGATGGAGCGAGGGCGCTTGGGATGCCCCCGGAAGCTGTGCCACGAGTTCAGGAGCTTCGGGCGAAGCTGGGCGCGGGCGTGAACCCCGACGAGGCGGCCAACGAGGTGTACTCGCATCTGTTCAAGTTCTTCTCGCGCTACTACGAGGAGGGGGATCTCCTGGGGCTTCATCGCTCGACGGTGGCGGGCAAGGAGCGCTACATGATCCCCTACAATGGCGAGGAGGTGAAGCTGGTCTGGGCGAACATGGACCAGTACTACATCAAGTCGTCGGAGCTTCTGAGGGACTACACTTTTCGGCTGCGCCCCGCCGCTGACTCGCTGTTCGTTGCCGAAGGGCCAGAGGAGGTGGTGGTTCACTTCAAGCTGGTGGAGGGCGACACGGAGAAGGACAACCGGAAGGCGGACAGCAAGACGGAGCGGCGGTTCGCACTCGATGAGGAGACGCCATTCGTGGAGGATGGCCCCGCGTCGCTGACGATCCGGTTCCGCTACAAGGAGTTCCCGGCACAGCGCAATCTTCAAGACAACCTGAACAGGGAGTCGCTGGCCGCGCTGGAGAAGTCGCTACCGGAGGCGTGGAAGGCGCGGCTGTTCGTGGTGGAGACGCGGTACTGCCTGACGCTGGATCGGGTGCCGGAGGCGCTTTACCCGGAGATTGTGGCGAATGAGGCGCAGTGGGAAGAGTGGGCCAGTCTTGGTCTGGTTAAAATAAATGGAACAAGTCTATTTGATTCATCTAAGAATCTTCGAAGTGTTGAATTTTTGAAGGAGAATAAATATCTAATAGTTGAGCCTTTTTCACGAATCGGTTCTCCCACCGTCAGGTGGGCTGGGTGAGGGTAGCTGACGCTCCGAACCGATAAGAGAATGTGAAAAATGTACCCATTCAGAACGTCAGCCAAGAAATTGTACCCGGCTCAGATGCTAACCAAGACGAGCTACCCTTTTGGGAAGACAAACCCGCATCTTGGGAAAGTGAATGCCTGCTAGCCCCCTACTGGAAACAGGTCAAAGAGAAACTATGCCCCTCATTTGAGCAAGACACAGGGCTGGAGTTGACCGATAAGCTCAAAGCGCTCACCCAGGTTTTGGAAATCGTGCGCATCGAAGAGCATGTCCCAGAGCCCAAAAGGGGCAAACGAGGAGGACAAGAAATTGACCGGCGACCCCTAGCGCGTGCCTTCCTAGCAAACGCGTGCCTTCCTAGCAAAGGCGTTTCTCAACCTGAGCAGCACCCGTGCCCTCAAAGAAATGCTGAATCGCGTACGGGTACATTCCCCGGAGCTTGCTCCGCGTCCGCATGGAATGCTGAGCCAACGCGAATGGTTGTTTTGCTCTTGAGCAGCCTACGCCT
>NZ_JAYUPA010000115.1:0-6393 GCF_043760365.1 Armatimonas sp. | reverse complement strand
GGCGAGGGTCGTTTTGCCGCAATGTGAGGCCACGGAGCATCGCCAGCGCGTCACTGTCTCGACCCAGGTCGGCGTAGAGAAGGCCGAGAGCGTAGCGTGCCTGGTTGTTCTTGGGATCTGCCTTGACCCACCGCTCACGCACCGCCAGCGCCTCGTTTTTCTTTTCCTGAGCTTCAAACAGCACAATAAGGCCTGCGAATGCCTCGCCGCTCTGCGGTTTTTTGATAAGAGCAGCCTCAAAGTGTGCCTGTGCCTTCTCGTATTTCTTGGTTTTTGTCCCGAGGTTCCCGAGTCGGATCAGTGTCTCCGTGTCCGTAGAGTCGCGGCTTAGGGCTTCGTCGAGTGTTTTCTCCGCTTCGTCGGGCTGGTTGAGATTTTCCAGGAGCGTGGCGACATCTTTGAGGGATTTTGTCTCTTTGGGGTTTCGACGTGCAATTGTGCGCAGCTCCAGAACCGCCTCGGCGGGTTTTCCTGCTGCCTGAAGAGTTGCCGCTAATTTCTGGCGTAGCGTATCGTCCTCGGGGGTCTCGTTAACAAGCTCGCGCAGCCTGGGAATCGCTTCGGTCCAGGCACTCTGCACGAGGAGAGCTTCCACCAGGCCGCGCCGTGTCCGCGTGTTTTTGGGAGTGAGCTTGAGCGCCCCCTGAAACACACGCGCAGCCCGCTCTCCTAGCTCCCGGCTATTTCCCTGCGAGAGCATCATGAACCCCAGTGTTGTGACATACTCCGCGTTCTTGGGCTCACGCCCCACGGCGGCCTCGGCTTCTTTCATGCCAAGTGCCACACGGTCTTCGGGTGTGCGGCGGATATCCTGAAGGTAGGCCAGTGCGAGGCTGTGACGCACCATTGCCGCATCGGGGAACTTCTCGCGCAGCTTCTCCAGAAGCAGCAGGGCACCCGGAAAGTCGCCCGCTTGTTCCGCTGAAACGGCGGCGTTGAAACCTGCGCGGAGATTCTTGGGGCTGAGTGTGAAGGCTCTTCGGTAGGCATCACTCGCTTCCGCCAGGAGCTTGGTGTCTTTCTTCTGCGCCCCTAGCCGTCCAGCCAGATCGCCGCGCATCAAGAAAGCGTTGGTCTCCTTGGGAAAGCGCTGGGTCATGGTACGCAGGGTCAGGAGTGCCTCACGGGGTTGCTGCGCGTCTAGCTGCGTTGTCGCCAGGGAACCCAAGATGGCTGGGTCTTTGGGCTGAAGCGTGGACCACGTTTTGAGCACCGAAATTGCCTCGGTGAAGCGTTTTTGGGAGAGGTAGGCTCCCGCAAGCGTCCGGAGCGTGTCGGTGTTCTTGGGATTGAGCGCGAGAGCACTCTTCGCTGTCACAATGGCTTCATCGGTGCGTCTTGCCCCCCACTCAAGCGACGCAAGCTGTCCCTGGAAGCTGGCCTCTTTGGGGGCTAGACGAATGGCTTTTTGAAGGGCCGCAATGGCTTCATCGAAGCGTTTCTGACGCCCGAGAAGAAGGCCGAGATTGACCCAGCCGACAGCGGCCTTTGGGTCTGCCTCTAGCATCTGACGGTAGAGTTTTTCCGCTTGTGTCAGCTTTCCCACCTGAGTCGCTTGGATAGCCTGGTTAAAAAGCACAGCGGCCTTTTGGAGCGGCGGCGGGGACGGTGGTGGAGTTGTCGTTGTTTTGGCGAACTGCATGCTTCTTATTATCTGGGACTGTGCGTTAGCGAGTGAGGTTCCGTGGCGTAAAGGCAGCGGGCAGGAGCGCCCCGACCGTTGTCTGAAAAGTGACCTCTCCCGTTTCATTGACACAGACCACGGGGCAGTCTGGATCGGCGAACTCCGCGAGCACCTGGCGGCAGGCACCACACGGCGAACCACCGTCGCGGGTTGCCACCGCTACCGCCGTGACCGTGCGCGCTCCGGCTGCGACTGCCGAGAAGATGGCGGTGCGTTCGGCGCAGTTACAGAGCCCGTAGCTGGCGTTCTCGATATTGCAGCCCACGAACACGCCCGCATCGGTCGCAATCGCCGCCCCGACAAAGTAGTTTGAGTAGGGGGCATAAGCACTTTTCCGGGCATGAAGTGCAAGAGAGATTAGCTCCGTGATCATTGCTCATATTCTACCGCCCTTCCAAAGTGCGATACACTGCTGGCTTGGTATGGCGACACTTTTATCTGCACAGGCAATTGAGGCTCGGAGCGCGGGCCGGACGCTCTTTACGGGGCTCACCTTTGGAATCGAGGACGGCGAGCGGCTGGGGTTGATCGGTCCCAATGGCACGGGGAAGTCCACTCTGCTCAAGGCACTCGCGGGAATAGGGCAGCTCAGCGGCGGGACACTCTCGATGCGGCGCGGTCTGCAAATCGGCTATGTCGCCCAGGACGAGGCCTTTGAGGGAGAGCAAACGGTCGAGCAGGCGCTTTTCTCCGCACTGGCGGGCATGCACCTGGATGAGACCGAGAAGGCGATCAGTGTCGAGATTGCGCTCGCGCAGGGGGGCTTTCCGGATCGGAGCCAGCAAGCGGCGCAGCTCTCCGGCGGCTGGAAAAAGCGTCTGGCGATTGTACAACAGCTTCTGCGTGAGCCCGATGTCTTATTTCTGGACGAGCCGACCAACCACCTGGATCTGAAGGGGGTGGAGTGGCTGGAGGGGATTCTGGAGAGCCCCGCTTTTGCCTTTGTGGTGATTACTCACGATCGGTACTTTCTCGAAAACACCACCACCAAGCTCATGGATCTCAACTCCGCCTACGCCGAGGGATTTCTCTCGGTTAAGGGCGGCTACTCGGACTTTCTGGAGGCGAAAGCTGCCTACATGATCGCGCTGGGCCGCAAGCAAGACTCGCTGGAGTCCACGGCAAAAGTCGAGCTGGCGTGGCTGCGACGCGGGGCACGGGCACGTGCGACCAAGGCGAAGGGGCGCATCGAGGACGCGGGCGAGGTCTTTGCCGAGCTGGACTCGGTCAAGCGGCGCAATGCCGAAAAACTGGCGATGGAGAGCGGCTTCTCCGCCTCGGGCCGCCAGACCAAGGAGCTTCTCGTCGGTAAAAATCTCTCCAAGACGCTGGGCGGACGCGAGCTCTTTGCGGGGCTGGACTTAGTGCTTACGCCCGGACTCAAGCTAGGGCTAGTGGGAGAGAACGGCAGCGGTAAGACGACACTGTTGCGCCTCTTGATGGGGACGCTGGAGCCGGACACAGGCACGATCAAGCGGGCGGCGAGCCTGCGCACAATCTTCTTCTCCCAGAATCGCGATGGGCTTGACCCCAATCTCACGCTCCGCGAGTCGCTCTCGCCCGCCTCGGACGTGATCAGCTACCGCGAGAGCACGATCCATGTGACGGGCTGGGCGAAGAAGTTCGGCTTCCGCGAAGACCAGCTCGGCTCCAAAGTGGCGCTTCTCTCCGGTGGCGAGCAGGCACGCCTCGCCATTGCCAAGCTCATGCTCCAACCCGCCGACTTATTAATCCTCGACGAGCCCACCAACGACTTAGATCTCGCGTCGCTGGGCTCGCTCGAAGAGGGTATGGAGAGCTTCCCCGGTGCGCTGATTCTCGTCAGCCACGATAGATTTGTGCTGGATAAAGTCTGCAATCAGGTGCTGGTTCTCGGCGAGGGTGCGCCAAATTTCTTCGCCGACTACACTCAGTACACCGAGAGCCGCCGCGCTGAACTTGCCGCCGCCGCCGCTCCAAAAACGCCAAAAATCGCCAAGTCCGTTCCTGTTGTGACGGCTCCGCGCATCGCTCTTACCACGAACGAGCGCCGGGAACTCTCCAAGATGGAGGAGACGATCCACTCTGCCGAGCAGAAAGTGGCGAATATTGAGGCGCGCATGCACGATCCGGCAACCGCCACCAACGCCGCCGCGCTTCAGAAACTCTGGAACGAGGAGCTGCCCCAGGCCAAAACAACCGTCGAGCGCCTCTACGCCCGCTGGGAAGCGCTAGAGAGCCGCAAATAGATCCACGCTGGTGCCATCGGGGTCGCGGAGCTGGGCGTAGCGCTGGCCCCAGAAGGCATCCCACGGGGCTTTGTGGCTCTCGTACCCCGCCGCGACGGCGTGGGCGTGGAGAGCATTCACTTCGTCAGGCGAGGCGCACTCGAAAGCTAACCCGACTCGGGTGCCATTCGGGCGTGTCCAGTCGGGATCAAAGGACTTGATCAGCTCCTCGGTGTCCCACATGAGCTGCATGCCACCGGGCAGAGTGATTCCCACATGATCCTCGCCCTCGGCAGGTTCGGGGATCTCAAGTCCCAGTAGGCGATAGAAAGCCAGCGCCTTCTTCATATCCGAAACGACGATTCCAATTGCGTTGAGTGTTGCCACAACTCCACCCCCTGGCCCCCGCCCGGCGGGGGAGAAAATAAGACAGAACACTTGTTCGATAAACTGTCAGTGGTTTCCTTCTTTATCTTTTGAACCCATCCCCCGGCCCCTTCCCTGCCGCAAGGAAGGGGAAGTGCTATGGTTTGTGAAGCAGGTAGAATGCTTGGCATGAGAATTCGATTACCTTTTGGATTGAGTGATGACGATGAGCTAGATCCCCAGTGGATTCTTCGACAGATTATGAAGGCATTCGAGGAGAGCCGGAGGGTGGGGGTAGATGGCCATATCTATGTGGGCCACGTCTGCACCTTAACAGTCTGTCTTGCGAATGAGGAAGACAGGGCGCACATCCATATGCACCTCTCGCAGGAGGAGCTGCGCACCGTTGTTGAGGCGCGGCTGAAAGAGAAGGGTTACCGTACCAAAGGCCCTCTGACCTTTGTTGTTGTGGAGGTTGCTGAGGCGAAGAATATCATCGAAGTTTCCGTTGGGCTGATGGTTCCCAAGCCTGCCCCTGTAGATCCCTCTGAGGCGAAAACGCAGCAGGCACAGCGTTCTTCCGAGGCGAAGACGCAGCAGGCGACACGAGGCGGTGTTAAGGCTCCCAAGGCGACTGCCCCCGAGCAGTGGTTTGTGATTGTCACGCTTCCCCGTGGAACCGAGATTGAGGCACGGCTGGAGACGTTCCCATTTGCAATAGGACGCTCGCAGGAGCTGGGTAACTCTTTGGTGATCGAGGCGGACTCCCTCTCGCGCCAGCACGCCGTGATCGAGAAGATGGGCACGGGTTTTACTTTGAAGGACAAAGACAGCACCAACGGAACATTTGTCAATGGCAAACGGCTTGCGGCGGGTGATCCTGAGCCAATTGCGCCGGAGAATAAAATCCGGTTCGGGCTAAATGTAAACGTTCGGCTGGAGAAGCGAACCGTGTAGCCTGGCATTTTCGTCGGCTATAATGGGGCATGGCTCACGAGTTAGAGGGAACCACAGTTCTGGGGCGCTACGCCGTCGGGAAGTGCCTGAGCGAAAAGGGAGGCTATGCGCTTACCTACGAGGCAGTAGATACCGACAAGCCCAGCCACCCCCCATGCGTGGTCAAGCACCTTAGAGACGACAAGCATGACTCGCTCAGCCGCGAGCTTTTTGAGCGCGAAGGCAAAGCACTGGAGCACCTCACCGGCAAAGGCCCTTTTCCCAAGCTGGAAGCAACTCGCGGCGACTTCCATGTGATGGAGTTCTTACCTGGTGCTACCCTGAATACAGAAGACACCCACTCAGAACAAGAGGCGCGTAAGCTTCTCATTGAGCTTTTGGAGATTCTGGTCATTCTGGATCAGGTTGGACTTATCCATCGGGACATCAAACCGCTTAATTTGATCCGTCACAAAGTCAGTGGCAAACTGTACTTGATTGATTTCGGAATGGTTCGCGATAAAAATAAGGCTCTGGACAAGCTCAAAGATGGCACGATTGCGCCGGGTTCACAGGGTTTCTCAGCCCCCGAGCAGTTCAATGGTGAAGCCAGTGTTAAGAGCGATCTCTACGCAGTCGGGCGTGTGGTGCTGAACTTTTGGTTCGGGATGCCTGCGGAGCGCAACTGGCATTCTCCTTTGGGAGCAGATCAAAGGCTAGTACAAGTTTTGAAAGTGATGACGGCCTTCCTCCCAGAAAGTCGCACCATCACAGCCACTCAAGCTCTCCAGCAGCTTCGTCAACCGACTCTCCCTGTCACACCGCCGCCGGTTACCACATCGCGCTCGGAAGCGCCTACACGCCAGGCAACCAGCCCTTCTCCTCGGCCCGAGCCGGTGATAGAGCGCCCTACTACCCGGCCCTCTGTGCCACAGGAAACAAAAGTGGAGGAGAAGCCAAAGCCAAAGGCGAGTCAAGGGCCAACGCCCGGAGTTCCCGGCTGGGTTTGGGGCCTGGGAGCAACGGCTCTTGCCGTTGGCGCGGGTGTTTTCCCGCCGGGATGGGCGTTTGTGAAGTCGCTGATGCCAACGCCTCCTGTTGCGAACCGCAAGTTGCCCTCTAGTTATCCTGCCCCTAAAACGCTTGCGGAGTACAAGGCACAGATGATGGCGATTCCGGGCGGCTCGTTTGCGCGGGGGA
>NZ_JAYUPA010000114.1:0-2290 GCF_043760365.1 Armatimonas sp. | reverse complement strand
GAGAGCACCTGCGTCAGACACTGCTCTCGCTCGATGCCCGCGAGGCGCGCAAGTGGCAGTCGCTTCGGGAAGCGGCACTGGCCTATCCGCTGATCGCCACCAAAGGCGATGGCACGCGGCTACGCCTCTCCAACGATATCTACTACGAGAGCATGCTCCACTGGTTGGAAGCTGATACGCTGATTCGGCAGAAAAGCCAGGAGAAGCTCTCGCTCGATGATTTTTGTAGGCGCTTCTTTGGTGGGGTCAACCGTGGCCCGGAAGTGAAGCCCTACACAGAGGCCGCGCTCGCCGCTACCCTCTCCGCCACCCTCCCAAGCCACGACTGGGCTGGCTGGCTCCGTGCCCGCTTCGATGCCACTGACTCCCGCGCACCCCGGCTGGGGCTGGAGCTGGCGGGCTGGCCTGAGCAACTGGGAGAGGTAAACGAGCCCCGCCGTGAGCCTGAGACACTCTCGGACTTTCGGTACTCGCTCGGCTTCCGCCTGGCGGGTGCACGGATCACCCGTGTCGAGCCGGACTCGTTCGCCGCTCAAGCGGGGCTGAGCGTGGGCAACCAGCTGACGCAGCTCAATGGCCAACCTTTCACCAACACGACGCTCCGTGAGGCGATTCGTGCCTCAAAAACGCAGGCGACGCGGCTGGTTTTTCAGGTGGATGGTTCCCGCGAAGTACGTTTTGACTACCTGGGCGGCGAGCGCCTCTCCCTACTTGTCAGGCGCACCGAAGTGCCCAATCGGCTGAGTCAGATTTTTCTCAGAAAAGAATAGAAAAAGCCTTGACGGAGTTCTTGAAATCGGTTAGAGTAATCATTAAGTTAAAGATGATCTATTAAAAACATATGAAAACGGGATCACGCCTTCGACCACAGTTTGTTTCTTAAGCAAATCTTTGCGAGGTGTAAAAAATGTCTCATCAAAATAAACGGTCGGCCTTTACGCTGATCGAACTGTTAGTTGTCATCGCTATCATCGCCATTCTAGCGGCGATTCTCTTCCCTGTGTTTGCGCAGGCTCGTGATAAAGCCCGCGCCACCGCCTGTTTGTCCAATGCGAAGCAGCTTGGCCTCGGGCTCATGATGTATCTTCAGGACTACGATGAAAAAGTGCTGCCACGCTACCAGGCGTGTCCTAGCACCGGGCCTACGAATAAAGACCAAAAACTCTGGACTGCGACTATCCAGCCCTACGTCAAAAATGAGGGGATTTTTGTCTGCCCTTCGGCAGCGAATGCGAACTACGCAGACCAGTGGACGCAGTGGGATGCAACCATCAGGCCAGTGAATAATCGGGGACGTGTCGCGATTGGCTATAACCAAACCATCAGCGGCTGGTACTACGCGACTCCTAATGGCTGTGGGGATATGATCCTACCAACCATCCCACAGATCCAGGTACCCGCTAAGAATGTCATGTTCGCTGATTCGCCCTCGGGCGATCTTCCCGGTGGCTTTCGCGGCTATCTGATGGGGAACACTGGGTTGAATGTGCCCTATACCGCAACCTCCGCAGGGAGCATCGCGGCCAAGCACAACGAGGGGACAAACCTGACGTTCTTTGACGGCCATGCCAAGTGGTACAAGGGAACCTCACTCCTCTGGCAGCCCAATGCGGTGATTAACTGTACAGATACCTCGTTCTGGCTCAATCCCTACATGGATAAGAACGCTGCTCGTGTGAAATTTAATATATCTGATTCGTGCTTCCCGGATCCATAGGAGGAGCTAGACCAAATGAAAGAAAAAGTGAACCCCTTAGTGCTGATTGTGGTGGGGGTCGTGGTGTTAGCGGGAGTGGTGTTGCTGATCTGGAAGACCAGTCAAGCCACCCCCAATGAAGCTCCGGGGATCATTGTCAAACCGGCAGACCCCAACGATCCCAAGTACAAGCCTGACCCGAGGCTCAATCTGGGAGGCGGGGGCGCTTGATAAATTTCCCCTCCTGCGCTTAGCGCAGGAGGGGATTTTGTTTTTGGTGGCGAAGTGGAAAGCATGAAGATTACTGAAGTGCGGGTGATCGTGACATGCCCCGGACGAAACTATGTCGCCGTGAAGATTCTCACCGATGAGCCAGGTTTGTACGGCGTGGGCGATGCCACGCTCAATGGCCGCGAGCTCGCCGTCGCGAGTGCGCTTGAGGAGCACATTGCGCCGCTCTTAATGGGCCGCGACCCCGACCAGATCGAGGATATCTGGCAGATGCTCTTTCGGGGAACCTACTGGCGCGGTGGCCCCGTGCTGATGACGGCGCTGGCAGGAATTGACATCGCCCTCTGGGACATCAAGGGCAAG
>NZ_JAYUPA010000113.1:0-2290 GCF_043760365.1 Armatimonas sp. | reverse complement strand
CACGCATGATGCACCCGCATAACCATCCCGACAAGCCCGTGGGGCCGCTCGCGATGCGCTACATGCTGGATAATCGAGTTCAGGAGTTCCTGCGCCTTCTCATGGGCGAGGAGCCCGTGGCGGCGCAGAGCATGTTCTACTTCAAGCCCGCAGGCGCCCGTGGGCAGGATCTGCACCAGGACAACTACTACTTAAGAGTGGCACCGGATACCTGCTATGCTGCCTGGACCGCCATAGACGACGTGGACCAGGAAAATGGCGGGATGGTGGCCGTTCCAGGCTCCCACCTCTTGCCCGTCCTCTGCCCAGGCCCCGCCGATAAGGCACTCTTTTTCACTGACCAGCACGTGGATATTCCGGAGGGGATGGGGGCAGTCCCTGTGAATATGAAGGCGGGCGACACACTCTTCTTCAATGGCTCAGTGATCCACGGCTCGTATCCGAACCACAGTAAAGATCGGTTCCGAAGGGCATTTATCTGTCACTACGTCCCCAAAGCCTCAGCGGAGCTCTCGCGCTCCTACCGCTGCATTGACTTCGACGGCAACCCGGTCAACTTTGCGGACTCCACCATGGGCGGCCCTTGCGGCGGTACGTGGACGGAGGTCAAAGGCCCGCACTAAGCCTGCGTACGACTTCAGCGGCGCTCGGCAGGCCATGAATCCGAGAGAGTCCTTCACCGGCATAGAGGCTAGGCACATCGGGGAGTGTGGCAGTGCCTAGGCGTCGGCGCGGGGAGCAGGGCCACTGCCCCACCAGCCGTGTGTCCAGAGTAAGCTGCTGCGTCTGGGCCTGAAGCAGACGGTGCTTGTGTGCCAAGGGGGCGTTGGCCTCGCGGGTGAGTAAGAAACGAGTTCCTAGAAATGCGGCGCTCGCTCCCAGCTCCAGAGTCCGGTTAATATCCTCTTTGGTTGCCAGACCTCCCCCCGCGATCACAGGAAAATCAGCTCCAACAAGCGCACGAACCTGGGGAACAAGCTCCTCTAGAGTGTGTGGGCTGCGTACCGGCCCACCCGCCTGGGTGCTTTGAAGAATCAGAGCATCTGCCCCCTGACTGAGAGCTTCATCTACTTGGTCAAGTGTCCCCACCTGCCAGAGAGCCCGCCCGCCCCCCGCATGGATACGTCGCACCTGGCGCATCCCATTCCACCAGAAGACCTGAAAGTGGCGAAAACCATGCTCCAGACACAGCTCCAGCACCCGCTCTTTTTCCCACTCGGCAGTGAGGGCCAGAAGAACGGGCCGGGTTGTATAGCCGCGCAACCGCGCCAATCGCACCCTAGTGGCTTCCAAGGACGGTGCCGAGAGAGTTATTGTCCCGAGACCACCCGCGCGAGAAACCGCGCCCGCCAGCCACGGGCCATCACATACCCCAAGAGGTGCCTGAACAATAGGGGTAGACAGAGGCAACTCGATAGATCTCATCCCTCTCAGTTTACCGTATTCTAACATCAGAAATTTTCTCTACGGGGAATGAAGGAACATTGCCAAAGGATGATCAATCTATAGTGAGTAGAGCGGGTTGCGAAAAGGCCCGACTTTCGGCTATACTCTCTACTGTCATTTTGGCTAGCTCTGGATGGGGCGGCTTGGAGGATGGGAATGATTTTTGGCAAGAGCCATCACTATGCGGTTGTCCTTGCGCTCAGCGCGCTCTTGGTAGTGCCGCTTGTGGGTTGTGGTGGGGGAGGCGGTACTGACACCCCCCCCTCAGTAAATCCAACCGGAGTTGCGACCTTTAAAGGGATCGTGCTTGACTACAATAATGAAAGTTTGCCTGTCCCTGGCGCACAGGTAAGTTTCAATGGAGTCAGTGTTTTCACAGCAAACGATGGCAGTTTCACACTCGATGCTCCCGCCACCGTAGATACAGTTAATGCCACGGTCGTTGGTCCCAACAACAACTTCTATAGCACGGGCATCGTCAATGGGGTGCAGTACAATACGGTGAATCCAGGTTTTCCGGTACCAGGTACTGCGGGGGGGGCATCCCGCGATCTGGGTGTTATTAAAATCGGCAATCAGAGTGGCCCGCCACCACCACCGCCTTCAGACTTCTAGTCAGGTGTTGAGGCTCTGGGCAAGCCTCTTGTCATATCAAACGAGCTCCCGGCCCTTTGCCGGGAGTTTCTTTTTTGGCATCGCCGTATTTCCCCATGAATGAAAGAGCCCAGCGCCTCCTACTGATTCTGGTTGCGATCCTACTCACTTTGGGGATCGGCATTGCCCTCAAACGCGCACGGCTGGGCGGTGTCCTTACCCTCGCTCCCGCCATCGCCCCGCGCCTGGC
>NZ_JAYUPA010000112.1:0-2294 GCF_043760365.1 Armatimonas sp. | reverse complement strand
CTCACTCTCGCGCAGGTCGGCGAGCGGTGGGCGCACGGGGCCTCCCACAAGCCCGATCTTGTCCATCAGCCGCTTCATCACCGAGACTTCGTAGCCCTTTCGCCGTGCTCGAAAGGCGTAGAGTGGCAAGACATAGCGCTGCATCAGCGCGGCGAGTGCGCCCTGGTCGCCTGCTGCTGCGGTGTCGTGCAGTTGGCGGGAAATTTGCGGCGAGAGATTCGCGATACTTGAGGTGTAAGTTCGAATCCCGATACTGTAGTAGCCCGGCACGGCATCATCGCCTGCGCCCCCGATCCAGAGGAGGCGCTCTCCCACTTTGTGCATGATTTGCTGCAAGCGCCGCGTGTCGCCTTGGCCATCTTTGAGGGCGATGAGGTTGGGAATCGTGTCGGCGAGGCGCTGCACTAAGCCCGGGGAGGGGTTGAAGCTGTCGCGCGAGTAGATCAGCACGCCAAGGGGCGTTGCCGCCGCGAGCGTTTGGTAGTAGGCCAGAAGCGCGTCGTCGTCTGCAGTCGGGTAGTACGCGGGAAAGAGCAGGAGCCCGTCCACGCCTGCCGCCTGTGCCTGCTGTGCGAGCTGCACCCCGAGCGCGGTATTAATCCCCGTCGCCGCCAGCACGGGCACGTACCCCCCAAGCTCTGCAACTGTCACTTCGATCACCTGCCGCAATTCGTCGGGGGAGAGCGTGTGAAACTCACCCGTACCCGCCGCTGCTACAACGGCGCAAATCGGTGCCTCTTTGAGGGCTTGAAGGTTATGCCTCAGGCCGTCAAGATTCAGCGAGAGATCGTCGTGAAAGGGCGTTACCGGGAAGGCAATCACCCCGGAAAGCTGTGCACGAAGTGCTTCGGGCGTTGTCATACGGAGATTCTACCAGCTCTCCAGCCCCAGTAGTTTTTTGCCCAGCGCAGTCAGAGTGGCGGGCTCCGGGTAGAGCGCTCGCTCGCGGCCTCGGAGAGCCTCGGGGATGTTGTTGGCCCAGTTGCCTGGGGCGCGGTGCTCCTGCCAGCAGGCGATGCGATCCAGGCGCGTTGCCTCGTCGCCTTCCGGGTAGAGCGTGACGTACTGGCAGAGCCGAGGCGCCGTCCCGTGGTTCGCGCCGTTGCCGTGGGCCAGCGTGACATCCCAGATCACCAGATCGCCCGCCTTGGCGGGAATGGGGGTGACGGCCATGCCCTCGGGGAGGCGTGTGAGATCAGGCTGATGCTTATGGCGATCCTCGGGCTGCTCCGCGATCCAGTGCACCAGATTCTCGCGATGAAACCCCGGAACGCAGCAGAAGCCCCCCATGTCCTCGGTGGTGTCGGTGAGGCAGAGCACGGCCTGCACAAAGAATTTCCATGTCTCGGGCGGCGTACTCGTGTCCATGTCCCAGTGCACAAAGCCATTATCGTGGTGCTGCGGGTGCTTCTCACTGAGTGGCGGCTTGAAGCAGGCACGGTCTAGGCTCGCCCACAGCCTCTCGGTGCCGTAGAGGTCCACGAATGCCTGGTAGAGCCTGGGATTCTGTCGGTTGTCCCAGAGCGACTGGGTCTGGTGAATGTGCGCGAGTGAGCCACGCCGCTCCGGCGGGTACCAGGTAGTCGTATCATTCGGATCCATCTGCAAAAATGTGTAGATGTCGGCGATAACGGCATCACAGTTTTCCTTAGGGACGACCCCTTTGACAACGAGGTAGCCCCAGCGATCGAAAAATGCCCGATCCTCGGCAGTGAGTACATGTTCCATGGCGTTTGCTTCACCAGAACCAAGGCCAATTCCTGCTGTCGCTTTTAGTGGCGCTTCAGATAAGACCGGATCGCGTCTTTCCAGTCCGGCAGGGTGTCCATGCCACGGAGTGCCAGCATCTTGCGCTCCAGAGGCGAGACACGCGGACGGGGTGCGGCGGGTTTGGCGGTGGCGACATACTCGGCAAACGTGGTGGCATTCACGGGCGTGGTGAGGCCCGCCTCGGCGACGATGAAGCGTGCGAACTCTAGTAGCGAGCACTGACCGGCGTTGGCGATATGATAGGTACCTGGCAGAGGCTCGGCGGCTAGATCCAGGAGCACGCGTGCAAGATCGGCTGTGTGCGTGGGGCTGATGATCTGATCCTCGACGAACGTGAGGCTCGGGCGGGTCTGGGCGGCGCGGACAATGGTATCCACAAGATTTTTGCCATGAGGACCGTAGAGAAACGATGTGCGGGCTATGAGGTGCCGATCTGGGAGTGTCTGGCGCACAAGACGCTCACCTGCCTCTTTGCTCGCGCCGTAGACACTCTGTGGGTTGACGGGGTCGAACTCGTGGTAGGC
>NZ_JAYUPA010000111.1:0-6411 GCF_043760365.1 Armatimonas sp. | reverse complement strand
TTTTCGCGTCGCACTACCTGCGGGAGCTGTTTATTCCGTTTGTGAACTACTATGTTCTTTCGGGCTACCAGGATCCCTACCAGCACTTTGTGGCGCAGGGACGAACGGATCTCTTTCCCTACAACCCCCTGATGCTCTACGTGCTCACGGTGCCGCGCCAGCTCTTCGCAGCCTTTCTGCCGGGCGGTGTCGAGACCGTGAGCTTTGCGCACTTGTTTGTCTTTCGGCTGCCTCTGCTCCTGTGCGATCTGGCGATACTGGGCGTCTTGCTTGGCTGGTTTCCTCGGGAAAGATCGCGCGTGCTCTGGCTCTACTGGTGTAACCCCGTGGTGATTTATATCTGCTACTGGCACGGGCAGCTTGACATCATCCCGACCGCGCTGTTTCTCTGCGCCCTAGCGAGCCTGCGTCAGGAGCGCTACCGAAGCGCCGCGCTCTGGCTGGGCTTTGCGCTGGCGACCAAGGCGCACTTGCTTGCGGCTGCGCCATTTTTCTTTATCTATGTGGCACAGAAAAAAGGCTGGAAGAGTGCTACCCGTTACGCCGTGATCGCGCTCTCGGTGCTCGTGGTCTTTCTCTATCCCTTTGTGGCGCACTCCGAGTTTCGGCAGATGGTCTTTGGCACCGAGGAGAGCCGCCGCCTGCTCGCCTTGCGGCTTCCTGTGGGCGGAAGCTCGGGGCAAGGAGTGCTGATCGCGCCCCTGGTGATCCTCTTGCTCTGTGTGCGCTTTTTCTGCTACCCCAAGCGTAACTGGGACTTGTTGCTGGTCTATTTAAACTTAGTCTTTGCGACCCTGGTGCTGCTCGTGCCGCCGCGTCCTGCCTATATTCTCTGGAGTCTGCCGTTTCTGATCACCGTGCTCTGCCGTCAGCCTAAACAGTACGGACTGCCCTACGCACTACTGACCGTCGGGTACTTCTTAAACTTCGTACTGGGCCCTCAGTCGGATGTGCTAGAGTCGCTGAGGCTCGTTGCCCCGGAGCTGGCGGCGCGGCAAGGGAGCTTTAGTAGTGCGCTTTGCAATAACACTCTCTGGCCAAGTCTTTCTTTCACGATCTTTGAGGCGGGACTGGCGGGGGTGACTCTCTCCACCTACCTCTTTGGCGTGCGGAGCAACCAGGTCTACCAGGATCGGAACCGGCCCGTGCTGATTGGGCTGGCGGGCGATAGCGGCTCCGGTAAAGACACGCTAACCTACGGCATTGAGAAGCTTCTTGGGGCGGCGCAGCTTGAGGTGATCGCGGGCGATGACTACCATAAGTGGCCGCGTGGGCATGAGTCCTGGAAGACCTACTCGCACCTCGATGTCCGCGCGAACAATCTTCACCAGCAAGTGGAGCACGCCCTCGCGCTGGCTGCCGACAACACGATCTACAAGCCGCACTACGACCACGCCACGGGCCGCTTCACGGAAGAGACCGCCGTGGCCCCCAAGCCCTTTATTCTGTTTCAGGGCCTGCACTCGCTCTCCCTCCTGCAGCTACGTACCCTCTACGATCTGCGGATTTTTCTTGATCCGCAAGAGGATGTCCGTCGCCTCTGGAAAGTGCAGCGTGATAGAGCTGAGCGTGGCTACACCACCGAGCAAGTGCTGGCGCAGCTCGATAAGCGCACTGCGGATCGCGAAAAATATATTCTGGCCCAGCGGGAGCTTGCGGATTTAATTATCTCCTGGCGCACTATCGAGCCACTCCAGCCCGACGACTACGACACCGCCCCGGGGCTCTGCCTACACCTTAAAGCCCTCAATAGCTTCAACTTCTCCCGTCTTGTCGAGCTGCTTAGCGACTCAGGAGTCGGCATTCGCCAGTACGAGCCTTTTCTGGATGGACGCTGGCAGACTTTAGAGCTGGAGGGGACGATAGCATCCAACACGCTTGCCGAGCTTGCCGCCCAGCTCATTGCCAACCCCGATGAGCTCAGCGCCGCATTTCACTTCGAGGAAGGCTTGGAGGGCTGCACGCAGCTTATCTTCCTGCTCTGCCTCTCATCACGCCTGAAAGTTGCCCCATGGATGACTACACCGCACTGAGTATCGTCTTGCCCTGCTACAACGAGTCGGGCAATCTGCCCAATATCTACGCTGTACTGAACAAGATTCTGCAAGCCCAGTCCGGTATCGAGGTGCTGCTGGTCAACAACGGCTCCACGGATAACTCGGCGATGGTGTTTGCAGAGCTGCAAAAGACGCACACACTCCCGATTCGCGTGGTCAGTGTCGAGAAAAACCTGGGCTACGGACACGGAATTCTCACCGGCGTTCGCGCTGCGCAGGGGAAATTTATTGCCTGGTCCCACGCGGACATGCAGACCGACCCGCGTGATATTCTGGCGGCCTACGAGAAGCTTATCCAGAGTGCCGATCCTGAACGCACAGTTGTAAAGGGCAAGCGCAAGAACCGCCCGCTTTTAGATGAGTTCTTCACCTCGGGGATGGCTTGGCTCTCCAGCGCTGCGCTCGGGCAGCGACTTTATGACATCAACGCCCAGCCCAAGCTCTTCCCCCGCAGCTTTTTCACGGTTCTCGACGATGCCCCAACCGACTTCTCGCTTGACTTATTCTTTCTCTACGAAGCCAAGAAGCGCGGCTACACGTTGCTCGAACACGAGGTTGTTTTTGGTAAGCGTGAGCACGGCGAGGCCAAGGGCGGTGGGACAATGAAGGGAAAACTCAAGCTCATTAAGCGAACGCTGGGGTATATTTTTGAGCTTCGGAGAAAGCTGAAAACAAGCCATGGAAATCGTCGTACATCGTATTAATAGTTTGGCGGGTTTGTGCAGGGTTCCCGTGCATTTTGGCGTGGAGATTGATCTACGGGCACGGGGCAGTGAACTCTATCTGCACCATGATGCGTTTCACGATAGAGACGCCGACGCGTTTGTGGACTACCTAGACGCCTACCAACACGGCTTGCTCGTGCTCAATATCAAAGAGGCCGGAATTGAGAGTGAGGTTCTGCGACTTGTGCGAGAGCGGGGCATCGAGCGGTATTTTCTGCTGGATGTCGAGTTTCCCTATCTCTACCGCGCAAGCCGTCAGGGCGAGCGAAACATCGCGGTGCGCTACTCTGAGGACGAGAGTATCGAGACGGCTCTTGCCTACAAAGAGCGCGTGGACTGGGTCTGGATTGATACCAACACTCGCCTGCCGCTCGATGAAACCATGAAATCCCAGCTTGCGGGCCTCAAGACCTGCCTTGTCTGCCCAGAGCGCTGGGGCCGCCCACAGGATATTGCAGGCTACAAAAACCAGCTCGCCGCGCTGGATTTCTCGCTCGATGCCGTCATGACCAGCCTCGCGTGTGCGCCATTATGGCAGTAGGTTTATCCAGAAATCCACATCGTCGCGATCCCGGTAAATAAATGTCAGGCCGCGTGCCTCAGCAACGCCCCGGTCGCGCTTGGTGTCGTCGCCGATGAACCATACCTGCGGGCCGGGCGCGATCCCAAACCGGGCAAGGGCTTCGTCCACGCCGCGCGGGTCGGGCTTGACGGCCCCGACTTCCTCAGCGGTGAAGAGATAGGTGACGAGGTTCTCGATCTTCAGCGTCTTGAGCTTGCGAAGCTGCTGCTCGGTGGTGAAGTCCGTGATCCAAGCCGTGGGAATACCAGCCTCTTGCCAAAGAGTGAGTCGCTCGCGCACACCGGGGTCGAGCTGCATCGCGGCGTGGTAGCCGTCCCAGTAGGCTTTGTACAGTGCCAGTGTTTCGGGCAGTGCCGTATGGCCGAGGCGATTCTCTAGCAAGCGCTTGAAGTAGAGCAAGCGGCAGTGCGCCGCGCCCGTGTCGGCGATGAGTTTTTTGGCTTGGTTGCGAGCAGTGGCATAGTCGGCGCGAAACGCCACTTCGTCGGCTTCACCACTCGCCAGAAAAGCCGCTTTGAGCCCGGCTTCGTGGCAGGGCGCATAGACGTAGATCGTGTTGTCGAGATCCAGCAAGATCGCAGAAGGGTGAGGGAACATAGGGTGATGATACCCAAGAAAAGTCGCCGGAAGTTGTTTTTATCCATAGAACACCAACGGGAGATACGGGGATCTGGTTACGCTCTGGCACGGGGCTTGCTCTAGGAAGAATCCTATAATGGTCTCACCGCTCTCAGGTCTGCTTGTCCGTCCACTCACCCCCTCCGATGCATCGTTTTTGCCGGAAGCTCTGTACCGGGCTCTCTATACCACCGCAAAAGAGGCACCGCTCTCACGCGATGTTCTCTTGCTGCCTGAGCTTGCCCACTACATTGACGGCTGGGGGCAGCGCTTTGGTGACCAGGGGATGCTCGCTCTCAAAGACCAGGGCTACTTTCTCGGAGCAGCCTGGCTGCGTCTTTTTTCTCATGAAACACCGGGCTATGGCTATGTGGATGACCTGACGCCCGAGCTCTCCATCTCTGTTCTGCCGGAGTGGCGTGGTTGCGGGATTGGCACCCGGCTTCTTGTCGCCGCTCTGGAGCAGGCCCAGCTGCAGTTCCCCGCCGTGAGCCTGAGTGTCACGCCGGGCAACCCTGCCCAGCGCCTTTATGAGCGTCTTGGCTTTGAGGTGGTGCTCGCCACTCCAAACGAAATCACCATGCGCCTCGCCTTCTAGTTTTCTCGTTGATTCGTGTTCATCGCGGCGATGCGCGCCACGCAGGCTCGGTCGTCGTCGTTGTGGACAAAGGGCTCGATATCCCAAAGATCCGCTGTGACACGCATTTTTGTGCCTAAACCCAGCCCGTAGCGCAGGCACGCCTCCAGGCTCGGGAGGGTCGGCGGCGCGTAGTGCCCCTGCAAAGCAAGCGCTTCCAGCGCCCCGTTGCCCGCACGAGTGGGCAAGAGCGCCGCAAAGGTCGCACCACACGCAGACGCCGTGTCCAGCGAGCGACAGCCCCACTCTACCCCTTCGTCTTCGCTCAAAAACGGCGGGCGCACCAGAAGGAACACCCGGAGTGCGATTTTGTTCTCCGCCAGAAACCTCGCCGCCTGGCGAAAGTCCTCCACACTCATGTGCTTATTGAGCTTCTCTAACACTTGTTCATGCACTGTCTCCAGCCCGATCGCCACTTCTAGGGTCGCGGGTGCGATGGCATCCCGAAAGGCGAGAACATGCTCAGCGTGCTTTCCGCCCAGAAATGCGGTGTGGCTCTCGACAATCACGCGATCAAACTCAGAGTTTCGGATGTGCGCAGCAATTTCGGAGTAATCTTCGCGCGGTACCTGGCCGGGATCGAAGAAGCTCCCCGCATTATAGAGCTTGAGGGCACGTGCGACTCCGGGTACTGACAGTGCTTCTTGCACTTGCGCAGCAATTGCGCCCGGCTGCGTTGGCGTGTCTAGTGTGTCCTGCCAGAGATCGCACATCAGGCAGCGAAAGGCACACTCGCGGTTGGTGAGCAGCAGTGTGTGGCAGAGCCAGGGCGTGCCATCGGGGCCGGGTTCCGCTTCGAGAAAGTTGCCGTAGGGGAGCGTGGGAGTGTGGGGCGTTTTCGGGCCGCGCTGCTTAAGAATCCAGCGGGTGCGCTCGGTGGATTTCTCGGGATAGAGGGTTAGCGGTGTCATGGGATCAGTTTATCGCGGTAGAATGGGACAGTTTTTATCCGAAAGGACACTTCATGCCCCGTTCTGTTGTTACTGGAGGAGCAGGTTTTCTGCCCTCGCACCTGTGTGATCGTTTGCTGGCCGCAGGCCACGAGGTTGTTGCGCTTGATAATTTTATTACGGGCTCACGGGATAATCTCGCCCACTTGGTGACCAACCCTAAGTTTACTTTTATTGAGCAAGATGTTTGTCAGCCCTATGAGATTGAGGGGGCGGTGGACTTTGTTTTTCACATGGCGTCGCCTGCCTCACCGGTGGACTTCACCACCAAGGCCATCGAGATCATGATGGTCAATAGTGAGGGGACACACCAGTCGCTCAAGCTTGCTCTGGCAAAGAACGCGGTTTTTCTGATGGCCTCGACCAGCGAGGTCTACGGCGATCCGCTGGTACATCCCCAGCCTGAGGAGTACTGGGGGAACGTGAATCCCATCGGTATCCGGAGTGTCTATGATGAGTCCAAGCGCTTCTCCGAGGCGCTGATCATGGCCTATCGGCGCTTTAAGGGCGTGGATACCAAGATTTTTCGGATCTTTAACAGTGTCCTGGCGCATGAGACGATCTGCGCTTTTCAAGGTGGTACGCTCCACCTGACCTCTGCGGGTGAGCTGGCAGACTCTCTGCGATCCGGTGAGCTCCTCCCCGAGTCGCTGAAAGTTCCCGCCTTCGACCCCGCGACGGGTGAGATCTCTCTACGGGATGCCAGTGCCTACATTGAGCATCCTCCTGCCCAGCGGGATGCGTTTCGCATCTGCACCCGCTACGGACGCGATATTCAGACCACGGGCGATCATAGTATCTTTCGTAAGAGTGCGCGGGGACTCCCTGAGGCTGTTCCCGT
>NZ_JAYUPA010000110.1:0-2298 GCF_043760365.1 Armatimonas sp. | reverse complement strand
CCGCGATGCAAGCACAGTGGGAGGCGTCGGCAGGGAGCACGTCGCGTACTGTTGGCTGGGTGCTGGCGGTGGTTCTGATCGGCGGTATTTTAGTCGGGGGCGGTCTGGCACTGACTCGTGCATTTAAGAGCGCCAGCACCCAGATGGGCTACGCCACGGGAACCGACGACTACAACAAGGCTGCCGCGCTCTACGCCGCCAAGAGCTACGAGGCAGCGGCGGCAGCTTTTGAGCGCGTCGCACAAAACAAGTCCAACACCGATGAGATTCTGAAGAAAGCCACCGACGGTGGCTGCTGGAGCTACCGTGAGCTCGGCCACGCGGCGCAGAACCGCAACGATCTTGCGGCGGCGCTCCGCTGGTACAAAAAAGCGCTGGATCTCAAGCCCGACGACACACAGGCCAAGGCGGAGTACGATGCGGTCGCCCGTATTCTTGATAGTAGCGCCCCCGGTGGCCCCTCGACTGCTGTCGCGCCCTCGGATCGAACGACGCAGTTTCCCAAGCGCGCCGCACCGGGCACGTCCAGCCTCAAGGCCGCCGACTTTGAGAGTGCCAATGCTCGAAACTCCCAGGAAGCGCAGGGCCTGTTAAGGCAGGCGAACACGGCCTACAGAGAAGGCAATATCAACCGCGCCCTCCAGCTCTGGAGTCAGGTGGTCGGCAAGTCCCCCGGCTCGGCAGCGGCCACCGAGGCACAGGGCTATCTGACGCAGTACGCGCATGACAACAATCCCTTCGCCCAGGGGGGATAATGCTCACCATTGCTAGGCTCACTCTGAAAGAAGCGCTCCGCCGCCGTGCGGGCTGGCTGTCGCTGCTCGTGGCGGTGCTGGTGGTGCTCGGTGGCTTTGTGCCCCTCACCGGACGCTTGCTCCTGCTGCCACGCGAGCAGGCGGACCGGATTTTTATCGGGCTCTATATTTTTTTAGGCACGGATATTTTAAAGTTCTTTGGGGCCGTCTTTGGCATTGCGCTCGCCTCGGGTGCGATCTCCTCAGAAATAGACCGGGGCGTTTTGAGCACGATCTTACCCAAGCCACTCACACGCACGGCGGTCTACGCGGGCAAGTGGTTGGGGATCCTAGGGTTTGTTCTGGGAAGCTTGCTACTCTGGGCACTGGTGTTATTTGCCGTCGCCACGCTCCGCGACCCGGCGCACTCGCACCGCAATCTCTTTGCTGCTCTGCCCTGCCTGGCGCTCTATCCCGTGGTCTTCACGAGCCTGGCGCTGTGTTTTTCGACCTTCACTGCATTCCCTCTCGCCGCCGGGCTCTCGGTGATGGCGGCGGGGATCGGCTGGGCAGAGGGGCTTCTGCGGTTTCTGGAGCGCACGTTTGCGATTCAAGCGCTCGGAATCTTTGCCAGCACCGCGAGCTACGCCATGCCGATTGGCCGGATGGCGCGCTGGACGACCAAGCTGCTGGGGCCGTTTCCCTCACTCGATGGCAAGACCATCACGCTCAGCAGTCCGTTTCCGGGTCAGCAGCCGGTGTCCACTGATTTTGCTTTTATTGCGGGTTATGTCATCCTGGTTTTCCTGGTGGGGGCACTTGTCTTTGGCAGACGGGACTTGTGAAATAGGGTACAATCTAGCGTTATGAAAGTTGTAATTGTTGGCTGTGGCCGCGTGGGATCGACCCTGGCACGGCTTCTTATCGAGCGCCACGATGTCACAGTCGTGGACCGCACCTCGGAGTCGTTTCGGCGGCTGGGCAGTAAGTTTAAGGGACAAAAAATCGTGGGTCCAGGCACGGACATGGATGTCTTAAAGCGTGCTGGGATCGAAGGGGCTGATGCTTTTATCAGTGTCACAGATGGTGATAACCGCAATATTATGGCGGCGCAGATCGCCAAGCGTATCTTCAATGTCCCGCAGGTCTTCACCCGTATCTACGACCCGTCACGGGCGGCAGTCTATGCCGAGATGGGGATTCAGACCCTCTGCACGACCTCGACTTCGGCGGGGCTCTTCTGCGACTTGGTGGAAGGGCGACGGCCCGATGCGTTTATGGCACAGCTTGACAGCTATCTCGATGCCGCTCAGAAAGTGTAGCTCTCCAAAATGTATGTAATTATCATTGGCGGCGGTAATGTGGGCTACTACCTGACAAAAGATCTGGTGGGCGCGGGCCACGAAGTACTTCTTCTAGAAAAAGAGAGAGCACGTGCGCAGCGACTTGCGGAAGATCTCGGTGAGGTGGTGCAGCAGGGCGATGGCTGCGAGACGCGTGTCATGGAGGAGATGGGCTTTGCCCGTGCTGATGTGATCGTGGCCGCGACGGGCGAGGACGAAGA
>NZ_JAYUPA010000109.1:0-2298 GCF_043760365.1 Armatimonas sp. | reverse complement strand
GAGCATGCTCAAGCAGCGGCATATCCATGTCGCTACAGCGCAGTTCGTCCCCCTACTCCAGGATGCCATCGCGCAAGCTCGGCTTGTGGCGGCGGCCTTCATCGAGCAGATGATCCTCTCCACCAAGACGGTTGTTCCTGACCCCGCACGGGCTATCGAAGTGCTGGCTGATGCCTGGAAACTCTCCAAGCAGACTGCCGAGTACATCAAGTTCGGGCTGTACGGCGAGTCCCACCAGGACACGCTGTATGGACTCGTCAATGCCGTGACCAGTGCGGCGCAGAAACTCCCTGTCGAGAGCCGTTTCGAGCTGGAAACGCTGGCAAGTGTCCTTATCGACACCACCAGCGAGAGCCGGGCAGACCAGGCGCTGCGTTCACGGATACTCACTCCGAAAGGAGGGCTACTCGTGTGAGCGCCATTCTCCCCACGATAGACAAGCGGCTCGCCGCCGTCTGCCAGCGCCTGCGAGGTCTGGCAGCAGAGATCGAGGAGAAATGGCACTTCGGTGTTGTTCACATGCTTGTCGAGGATCAAGTGATCCAAGCCCATAGAGGGTGGCGAATCGAGGTTCTCGTTCCTGAGCTGGACGACTACATCGGACAGCCTGAGGATGGAGAGCTCGTACCGCTGCCCCTAAGCGTCGAGGAGACCTCCCTGATGCTTGGGCGGGTCGTGGAAGAGTGCAAGGGAGTACGAGGAATCGCTTCGCCCTGTGCTCCCAACCCCGAGTTGCTGCAAGACATTCTGGATCTTCTAAAGCGGCGACCTCATTCGGCGTAGCCGAAGATGGGCTTCGCTAAACGCCAATCAGTATCCGGGTAATCCCCGTTTCAATATTCCCCACTTCACACATCAAATCTCCACGTCACCGGGCCATGTCGCCCGGAGACGGGAAGTTCATGGCTCGGTGACTTTTTACCAAAGAAAGGACCCCTTCCCATGAATCTGGACGAGGCGAGGACACTTGCCAACGTCAACGAGCGGGCACAGCGACTCTTCGAGGACGGATATCGCATCCGCTCCCTCGATACTCACCGCTACCTAATTCGCTCCGAGCACGGAGCCACCTACACCCTGGATCGCGCTGAAAAGAGTTGCACCTGTCCCTTCTTCGAGAAGCACGGCGGACGCTACTCCTGCAAGCACGTCCTGGGCTGGCGGAAACTCCAAGTTTCACAATGGTCACACATTTCCCGTCTCAGTGCACGCTGGGAGGCAGTAGAGCAGGCGGCCACTATCGAGCAGGTTATGCAGAGCGCATCACGTGTTCTCCAGCAACGTCTGGAGGTGCCGCTGTGCTGCTAAACATTTCCCGCTATAAGGGCGGTCGGCATTGGGCGGTTCGAGAAGCCGATACCGGCACTATCGTTGTCGTGGCAGTCTACCGAAAGGGAGCTGCCGAAGTCGTGCGAAGGCTCACTGGGCAAGTCCCAGAGCCAACCAAGCGCAAACGGCGAGAGACCTTCGTCTACGAAGCAAAAGGCTCACCGGAGGTGACTTTATGAGCCAGCAAAAGCCTGGACAGGGCTATCAACGCCCCATCAAGTTTCTCCTAGGCAAGGTCTATGTCACACCCGCCGCGGTCGAGGCCCTGATCCGCAACGAGGAGGAGCTTATGCACCTACTTAAGCGGCATCGGGAAGGCGACTACGGCGCGGAGATGTGCTACGACGACCGAGTCGTCAACGATGAGTCCATCAAACGCGGTGGGCGGGTTCTTTCCAGCTACACACTCAAAGACGGCACGATCCTCTGGATCATCACGTCGGCGGGCTGGCAAGAGACTTTGACTTTAATCCGCGAGGAGTACTGACTATGAGCCGATCCAAGCAAGCCCCTGACAGGGTAATGGAAGGCCCTAAGGTTATCGTTCTTCACACGGACGACCAAGTCTTTGCCTTCACCGACGCGACAGGGACAGAGTGGCACTGGAACGCAGGAGCGGGAATGCGGCTGGTGGAAGCCAGTGGCAGACAGCCCCTAACCTTCTTTCCTGGTGACCACGGCCTGACGATTCCCTACCTCCAGCGCCAGTACCCAGACCTTGATCTGGAGTATGCCAAGACCACTGATCTGACTCGGCCCATTCTATTCGTGCCGTTCTTCGATGGCACCTCAGTGCTTATCGACGGTTGGCATCGAGCCGCGCGTGCAGTCATGGAGGGCATCGCCTTCCTACTCTGCCACGAGCTCACCGAAGCCGAGCGCGACCAAGTGATCGTCATGAAGATCCCGCCACAAGGCAGAGAGACAACGCCACGCCCCAAGTTGGCACCGATGAATATCAAGAAAGGC
>NZ_JAYUPA010000108.1:0-2298 GCF_043760365.1 Armatimonas sp. | reverse complement strand
GTCACGGCGCTCGACGATGAGTACGAGCACGGAGCCTCTTTCTCGGATACCTACGATGCGATTGTCGCACGGGTGCTCCGGATGCACGCCGCGCACGGGGAGCTTGTCTACGCCGTGCCGGGGCATCCGCTGATCGGGGAGACAACCGTTGCGCGGCTTCTGACCTTGACACAGCGCCAGGGGATTTCTACCCAAGTTGTGGGGGCTCCGTCGTTTGTGGATGCCTGCCTGGAAGCCGTTGGCGAGGCCGTGACCGGGGATCTTCACGTGGTGGATGCCCTGCTCCTGGATCCGGAAGCGCCCATGCCCCCTCTGGCCTTGCGAACCGGTGGCCCGATCCTGCTCTACCAAGTACACAGCCGCGCCGCCGCCAGCAACGCCAAGCTGGCACTGAGCCGTGCAGGCTACCCCGATGAGTTTTTGGTCACGGTCGTGCATGGTGCGGGCATTGTGGGCATCGAGCGAAAGGCCACGATTCCCCTCTACGAACTAGACCGAAGCGCCCACCAGAGCCTCATTGACCACCTCACGACGGTATGGGTGCCCGAGCTCGCCGAAGCCCAGCGGCTACAAGATTTTGACAAACTCCTTGGCATCGTCGCCCGCCTGCGCGACCGCGAGGGCGGCTGTCCCTGGGATCTGAAGCAGACTCACGCCAGCCTGCGCCGCTATGTCCTCGAAGAAGCCTACGAGGTCGCGGAGGCGCTGGATAAAGGCGATCCCGAAGCGCTTTGTGAGGAGCTGGGGGATCTTCTGCTCCAGGTTCTGCTCCATGGGCAGATTGCCCGTGAGGCGGGCGACTTCGACTCCGGCGATATCTGTGCGGCTCTCTGCGAGAAGCTTATCCGGCGCCATCCCCATGTCTTTGGTGAGGCACAGGCAAGCGATGCGGCGGCTGTCCTCGTGCAGTGGAACGCCATTAAGGCCACCGAAAAAGGCAAGGAGCCCAAAGAGTCCGTCCTGGCGGGGATCACGAGCAGCCTCCCCGCGCTCTCTCTGGCACTGGAGACCAGCAAGCGCGTGGTCGCGGTCGGCTTCGAGTGGCCTGATGTTGACCAAGTCTTCGAGAAAGTGGTGGAGGAGTTGGCGGAGCTGCGGGTTGAGCTGGCTGCGGGTAAGACGGAGCGTAGCGCGGAGGAGCTGGGCGATGTGCTCTTTACTCTGGTGAATGTGGGGCGTAAGATCGGGGTGGATGCCGAGGAGGCGCTCCGGGGGCAGGTGTCACGTTTCTCGCAGCGCTGGCGTTATATCGAGGAGGCAGCGCGTGCCCAGGGTCAGCATGTGCAGGAGCTGACGCTTGCTCAGCAGGAAGCTCTTTGGCAAGAGGCCAAACGCTCCGAAAAAGAAGCCCCGCGCGTGGCGAAAGGTCAATAGAATGCAACGAGGAGTCAGTCAGAAAGTCACCACGGATAAAAGCCAGTATCCCTCTCAGCGTGCGGTGGAGATCATGGGATATCTCTTCAACGACGGGTCCTCTCCTATTTTCTTTACCGTCGGGACACGCTTCGAGTTCGAGATTCGCGTGCGGGAGAGCCGCAGCCGCAAAGTCGTCTGGACTTGGTCAAAAAACAAGGTCGGGCCTCCTACCGAGACAATTCGGGTAGAGCCGGGGCAGTGGCGCGAGCACCGTGAGATCTGGGATCGGCGCGATGACAGCGGGAAGCGGGTTCCTGCGGGCACCTACGAGATTGAGTTCACGCATCTGCCCTTTACGGCGCCGGTGACGACGCAAGTTTATTTGATGGATCGTGAGCTACCCGGAGGCGATCCCGATCCCGTGCCGCCCCCCATCCGTGTACGCCCGCCGCAACCGGGAGGGGGAGGGCGTCTGCAATCCACGATTCAGGCCGACCGGGGCCGTGTCCGTGCGGGGGAGAGCGTCCGCCTTACCTACACCGTCACCAACACCGGCGCTCTGCCCGTTGCTTTGGAGTTTTCCTCGGGGCGCCAGTACGACATGGAAGTGCGCCGTCGCCCTGAGCCCAATGCCCGCTATGCCACAGGGGCACTGACCGTCTGGCAACTCTCACGGGGGCGCTCCTATATCATGGCGCTCACCCGGCTCACACTAGCACCGGGCGAGAGAAAACTCTTCACGGAGACCTGGGCGGTACCAGGCAAGCTCCCTGCGGGGAGCTACGAGCTGGTGGGGTATCTGCCGATTAGGGGGGGCACCAACACCGCCGAGGCCCTGGGAATCCTGAGCGTCATCCCCTGAGTCCCGCCGGTTAGAGCGGCGGGACTAGAGAGCGCTTCGCGCTACAAAGGCCGTTCCGGCCATACCGAATTTTATGGGCG
>NZ_JAYUPA010000107.1:0-6423 GCF_043760365.1 Armatimonas sp. | reverse complement strand
TGTCGCCTTTCTCACCCTCTTGCTCACACTGCTCTTCGGGGCAGGCTGTGGCCCCAACTACACTGTCCCCGACACGCCCGCCGCTGCCGTTGCGGCCGCCGAGGCGAAGGTAAAGTTTGCGGAAGATGCGGAGAAGGCCAAGTCTACACAGACAGAGGCTCTCTGGCAAGACGCTGCCGGGTTCTACAACGCGGTCGCCAATAAGTTCGTCCCCCAAGCGGAAGGGATGAAGGCTGCTATTATTGCCGCCGACCTCACCTCCACCAAGCTCAAAAACGACTACACGGCATGGACACAGCTCAAGCAAATCTCGCGGCGCACCATCAGTGCAAGCGGTGAAGAGAAAAAATTGCTAGAGGCCAAAATCACTGATATCGCTCAGAAAATGGACAAGGCCAATGAGGCGGGGATCGCCTACAAGATCATGAACGGCCTGGTGACGGTTTGTGGCGGTAACTCCGAAGTCTCGCCTGTCATTGCGATCTTTGTGATTGCGATTTTTGTGGCGGTTATTATGTGGCCGCTCCAGCTCAAGCAGTATAAGTCCTTCAAGGAGCTTGCCAAGTACCAGCCTGAAATCAAAAAGATCCAGGAGCGCTACAAAGAGGATCCCCTGCTGATGCAGCAGAAGATGAGTGAGTTCAACAAGCAGCACGGTGTCAACCCGATGCAGGGCTGCGTGATGATCATTCCTCAGATGCTTATCTTCTTTGCCATGTTCCAACTGATCCAGAGCTACCAGTTCCACTTCACTGATGCCCATTTCCTGTGGATCAACCCTGCCGTGGGGGCGGCGAGCCTCAAGTGGCCTTACCCACTCAGTGGCGCACTAGCACACCACCTAGGAGAGCTTGATATTCTGCTGCTGTTCCTCTACGCCCTAGCGCAGTTTCTCCAGTCGAAGCTCTTGCCAGCACCGACGGACCCCACTCAGGCGGAAGTGCAGAAGGCCATGACGACCTTCATGCCCGTCACTTACTTCCTATTCATGCTCCAGAGCCAAGTGTCGTCGGCGTTCGTTCTCTACTACTTTGTCTCTACCCTATTTGGGATGCTGCGCCAGTGGTTGATGAACCGGATGACGAAAGATGCAGGCGATGGGCCCGTCGTATTGGCAGCAAGCGGTTCTTCAGGGGATAATGGCCCGTCTGGTACGGGGCTGACGGCCAATGCTAAGCTGATCTCACCGAAAAACCAGAAGAAGAAATAGGAGTAGACAATGGAGGATGTCAAGGCGCAGGTGCTGACCTTCGCTCAGGAGTTTGCCGCCACAACAGGGCTCGATGTTACCGCGAAAGTGGAGCGGGACGAGCCAGAGGGCGTTCTGATCGGCTTTCACGGAGAAGATGCACGGTTTCTGATCGGGCGGGGTGCGCAGGTTCTAGATGCCCTCCAGCTCATCGCTATCAGTGCAATTGTGGGCCAGGGAAGGGGACGGCTCCGGGTAACATTTGATGCCGATGGCTACCGCCTGCGCCGGGAGAAGATGCTCACCGACATGGCCAACGAGCTCGCCGATCAGGTCGCCTCAACGGGCCAAGAAGCCGTTCTTGATCCTCTGCCTCCGCTGGAGCGCCGCATTGTCCACCAGACACTCACAGGTCGCACGGATATCCAGACCTACTCTGAAGGCGAAGAGCCGGATCGCTACATCGTTATCGCTCCCCAACAATAACAAAAAAACCATGAAAACTTCCCTCAACGACGAGGCACTCGCCCATTGCCGCGCCACCTTCGCCGCCGACCCGGTGGCGCGGATTGCTCGCAACGCCGTGGCCAAGACGGCAATCAAGGCCGTAGCGCTTAACCGGGATGCCGTCGCGCGCCTCACACACACCTACTCGCACCATGTCAAGACCGGCAAGTCCACCGCCCAGAACGCCTCCGGGCGCTGCTGGATGTTCGCTGGGCTCAATCTCTTTCGCACCCAGATCGCCGAAAAGCTAGGGGTCGAGGAGTTCGAGCTCTCCCAGAACTACCTAATGTTTTGGGACAAACTAGAGAAGGCGAACTACTTCCTAGAGAATATCCTCGCCACACTCGATGAGCCTGTGGGAAGCCGACTCTTAGACTGGCTCCTCGCTAGCCCCCTGCAAGACGGCGGGCAGTGGGACATGTTTGCGGCGCTCGTTAAGAAGTACGGCGTCGTGCCCAAAGAAGCCATGCCCGAGACCGAGAGTTCGTCGCGCTCCGCGGACATGAACGCTCTCATGACCCTCAAGCTGCGTCAGGCCGCCGCGGAGCTACGCGCCGCACACGCTACAGGAGCCAGCGCAAGTGCGCTCCAGGCCCAGAAAGATGCGCTTCTTCCCGCGCTCTACCGAATGCTCGCCACCCATCTTGGAGAGCCGCCCACCGAGTTTCTCTGGCAGTGGCGTGATAAAGACAAAAACTTCCACCGCGACGGCATACTCACGCCGGAGCAGTTCTGCAAGAAATATGTCACGGTTGAGCTGGACGAGCTGGTCTGCCTGATCCACTGTCCCCAAACCACCAAGAGCTACAACACGCCCTACACGATTGCGTATCTGGGCAATGTGATTGGAGGGCAGCCGATCCAGTATCTGAATGTTGAGATGGCAACCCTCAAGGCGGCGACTCAAGCGATGATCCAAGCTGGCAAGCCCGTCTGGTTCGGCTGCGATGTGGGCAAGCAAATGGACCGCGATCTGGGCCTGATGGACTTAGAGCTCTTCGAGTACGAGCCGCTCTATGGCACCAGCCTGGAGCTAGGCAAAGCCGCGCGTCTTGACTACGGCCAGAGCCTCATGACCCATGCCATGGTACTGACTGGCGTAGATATTGACGAGGCAGGCGCACCGCGCAAGTGGCGTGTCGAGAACTCTTGGGGCGATAAAGGCGGCGATCAGGGCTTCATGGCCATGACCGATGCCTGGTTCGATGAGTACCTGTACGAGGTGGCGGTGGAGAAGAAGTATCTTCCCAAAGAGCTTCTCGCACTTCTGGAGGGCCCGCTCGTTGCGCTCGACCCGTGGGACCCGATGGGCTCGCTCGCTTTGGCAAGCGAGCTGCTTTGATATAATAAGCACTCTAAACGAAATCTGGAGGAACCTCTCTTGTCTATTCTCGTGGTGGGTGGCGCGGGCTATATTGGCTCGCACGCCTCTTTGTTGCTGAAGGAACGCGGCTACGATGTGGTCGTGCTCGATAACTTCGAGCTAGGGCACCGGAAAGTCACCAAGATCCTAGACGTGCCCTTTGTCTACGCCGACTACGGCGACAGTGTCGCAGTGGGAAAGGCGATCCGCAAGTACGCTGTGGATGCGGTGATGCACTTTGGTGCCTACGCGTCGGTGCCGGACTCCGTGGCCGACCCGCGCAAGTACTACGAGGGAAATATCGGCAAGGGCCTGGCACTTTTAGGCGCGATGCTGGACGGCGGGGTCAAGAACCTGATCTTTTCGTCGAGTGCCGCCACGTTTGGCGAGCCGCAGGTTCTGCCCATCCCCGAGGATCACCCGCAGAAGACCACCAACCCCTACGGCGAGACCAAGCTCATGTTCGAGCGCATCCTCAGAGACTACGAGCACGCCTTTGGCCTCACCAGTGTGAGCCTGCGCTACTTCAACGCCGCCGGTGCCGACTCACAGGGCCGCCTCGGGGAAGACCATAGCCCCGAACAGCACGCCCTGCCGCTTCTCCTAGACACCGCACTTGGCAGGAGAGAGAAGTTCTTCGTCTATGGCACCGACTGGGACACCCGTGATGGGAGCTGCCTGCGCGACTTTATCCATGTCGAAGACCTCGCGGATGCCCATATCCGCTCGCTAGAGTATCTGCGGAGTGGCGGCAAGACCACTGCCTACAACCTGGGCAACAGCTACGGCACCACGGTTCTGGAGGCACTCACAGCCGCTGAGAAAGTGACCGGCACAAAGATCAACTGGGAGCCCGCCCCGCGCCGCGCAGGGGACCCCGGACGGCTCTGCGCGTCGTGCGAGAAGATCAAGGCCGAGCTGGGCTGGGCACCCAAGTACCCCGACATCGAGTCTATTCTCAAGCACGCCTATGAGTGGCGCAAGGCGCATCCGAAGGGCTACTACGAATGACACCCGATCTCACACATGCCCATAAACATCTCATGGGGCACCTGACGTGCATCCAGCGCTGGGCAAGCCGAATGTCCGACGAGCAGTTCGACTTTACCTACCACCCTGCCGCACCCACAGCCCGAACTCTCGTGACGCACGCCTGGCAGTGGCTCATCTGCGACCGGATGCATATCGAGGAGCCCGATGCCAGCAAGCACCCACGCGTGCCCGAAGCACCTACCGATAAAGGCGGGCTTATTGCGGCGCTAGAGGCGGAGACGAAGCACTGGGACGAGATGCTCAAAGCCATGACACCCGAGAAGCTCGACGAAGTGCGCCACCAGTTCAACGAAACCAACTTTGATTGGAGCGTCCGTGGCTGCGTCTATCACATGCTCCAGAACGTGATCTATAAGAACGGCCAGCTCTCCTATCTCGCCTTCTCGTTTGGCCTCGACGGCACCGAACCCTACACAGCCCCCTTTCCCAACCCGATCTATGCCGAAGTTTTCGGGTGATAAGCCAGAACCCACCCGGCACTCCGTTCGTTCCTCACTCTATGCCACCCTCCCTGTCCCATGGAGGGTAAACGCTCCCCCTTCCTTGGGACAGGGAAGGGGGCCGGGGGGATGGGTTCAGGGAAGTTTTCGGGTGATAAAATAGTGGGCTATGCCTGCGACTTCCCTTGATCAGATCATCTCCCTTTGTAAACGACGCGGTTTTATCTTTCCCGGCTCCGAAATCTACGGCGGCCTCCAGGGAACGTACGACTACGGCCCGCTCGGCGTCGAGCTGAAGAATAATCTTAAGCGGCTCTGGTGGAAACACAATGTTTATGAGCGCGATGACATGGAGGGCATCGAGACGGCCCTTCTCACCAATCGCTATGTCCTGCGCTACTCCGGCCATGAAAAGGGCTTCACCGATCCGCTCGTGGATAATAAAACCACCAAGAAGCGCTATCGGTTCGATCACTTGCTCAAGGAACAAACCCCTGAGGTGCTCGATGCTGTCGCGGCGAGCTTCGGCACGCCGCGCCCCGATGACATGGATGTCTTTGTAGACGTGCTCCTCAGTGATCCGTCAAAGGCACAACAGGCACTAAAGGCCGCTAAAGTGGTGGATACTTTCGATGGTAGGCCCGGCGACTGGACGGAGCCGCGCACTTTTAATATGATGTTCAAGACGCAGGTGGGGCCAGTCGCCGACGACGAGAACTTTGCCTATCTGCGCCCGGAGACGGCGCAGGGGATGTTCGTGAACTTCAAGAATGTTCTGGACTCCACCAACCGCAAGATTCCGTTTGGGATCGCGCAGCAGGGCAAGAGCTTCCGCAACGAGATCACGCCGCGCAACTTTCTGTTCCGCGTCCGTGAGCTGGAGCAGATGGAGATCGAGTACTTCTGCAAAGCTCAAGACGCGCCCCAGCTTCATGAGGAATGGATTCAGGATCATATCAGCTGGTGGGTGAACGTGGTCGGGCTGGATCGCGAGAAAATCCAGCTCTTTGAGCACATCAAACTTGCACACTACTCTAGCCGCACCGTGGATATTCTCTACAACTTCCCGACGCTGGGCTTCGATGAGCTAGAAGGAATCGCCAATCGGGGCGACTTTGATCTAGGCTCGCACTCGCGCGCCAACGACACGCTGAATCTCACGAGCACGGTCGCGCCCAACGAGCACTCGGTGGAGAAGCTGACCTACTTTGATCACGAGACCAACAAGCACATCGTCCCGTTTGTGATCGAGCCCGCCGCCGGGGTGGATCGTGGCGTGCTGGCCGCGCTCTGCGAAGCCTACGACGAAGAAGTGGTAGACGAGGCCAAGGGCGATATCCGAGTGGTATTGCGTCTGAAACCCGCGCTCGCCCCGATCAAAGTGGCGGTTCTGCCACTCGCCAAGAACAAGCCCGATATTGTCAACAAAGCCAAAGCGATCAAGAAAGCGCTTCAAAACGAGCTTGGCATGCGTGTGGTCTACGACGACACGGCGGCCATCGGCAAGCTCTACCGCCGTCAAGACGAAGCGGGAACTCCGTTCTGCATCACGGTGGACTACGACACGCTGGGACAGAGCCGCGACGGCTCGACGGATTTGCTGGAAACCGTGACGGTGCGCGACCGCGACACCATGGCGCAGGAGCGCATCGCCATCGCCGATCTGCTCGGATACCTGCGGGCGCGTCTGGTGTAATCGAACACATGAAAACGGGCGGCGCTAGCCCACCTTGAAGATTAGGCGCTTGCGCTCCGTGGGAGGGGCAGGCGGTGGGGGCGGTGTCTCGTCCTCGGGGGCACTCGCCAGCGCGTTGAGCAGCGGCATGAGCTTGTACTTACGAGCGTTTTGCTGACGTAGTAGCGCAAGCCGC
>NZ_JAYUPA010000106.1:0-2302 GCF_043760365.1 Armatimonas sp. | reverse complement strand
GGCTGGGGAGCCTGCGCGTCATGGATCCTCGCACGGGGCAGACACTGTTCTGGACGGATTATGTCGCGGCGCTCTTGGACGCGGTTTACACGGCAGATTGCAAGACGATCTATCTGGTGGCGTGGAACCCGCAGTACGACCGCGCGGAGCTGCGGCGGCTGGATCTGGAGACGAACACCCTCTCCGGGCCGCTGTTCCTAAAGCCCGGCTTCACTGTGCGCGCCTCGCTCGCACTCAGCCCCGATGGAGCGTCGCTGTACTGCCTGGGCCGCCTGCTCGATGCGAAATCAGGACGGGAGCGTGCGCGTCTTTCAGATCTTGACGAAGAGGCGAGAGCGGCGTTTAACGACCAAAACCAGCTTGTGACTCAAGTTAAAACGGGGGGATTTGCGACCTACGACGCGCAGAGCGGTGCCCGTCTCTCCCAGACCCCTCCTTTCAGGGATGACCGGTGGAAGGGGGAGTCTCTGAGCCAGATGCGTTATCCCCTTCCCGTCTTTGTGGACGGTGGGAAAGCCGCGCTGATCCCTGTGGAGATCAGGAGCGTTTCCGATACCCGAGCAACAGTGGTGCGCCGCGAGGTGAGTACGGGGCGTCTGTCGCACGTCTGGGAGCCTTTATTTACAGCGGGCCTCAGTGATATTATCGTCTCGCCCGGCGACGCGCGAGCGCTGGTCTTCGATTCCAGCAAAGACGAGTGGAGCCTGTGGAACGCGAGCAGCGGGCAGCGCCAGCAAGTGCTCAGCAAGCTCGATGGGGTGGGCGTTCGCGAGGGGGGGCAGGTCGCCCCCACGCTCCTACCCGACGGTAAGCATCTGCTGACGGCACAGAACGATGGCAGTCTTCGTGTACGCGACCTGAGCGGCAAGACCCGCCTCAGCTTTCTGATGCTGGAGGGCGGCGACTGGCTGGCCTACACCCCCGAGGGCGCGTTCGACGGCTCGCAAGGGGCGATTGAGAAAGTCTATTTCTCCAATGGCACCAAGACCTACAGCCTGGATCAGTTCGCCGAGCGTTTCTATCGTCCGGGCCTGGTGCAGCTCGTTCTCGCCGGAAAGGAAGGGGTAAACCCGCTCTCGCCCGAGGCCGCACTCGCCCAGGGTGCACCGCCTCAAGTGCAGCTCATTGCCCCGCCAACCGGTACAACCAGTGCTGCCGAAGTGACGATTACCGTCAAAGCGACCGAGCAGAACGGCGGTGGGGTTCGTGCCCTGCGCCTCTACCACAACGGGCGGCTCGTCGGGGGCGACAGCAGCCTTTCGGGAGCCGGAACCGTGCAGAATGCGCGAACAAGCACCTTTACCATCGCGCTGGAGCCCGGCGAGAATCGGCTTCGCGCGGTGGCCTACTCGCGCACGAATCTGGAGAGTCAACCCGCCGAGGTGCGCCTGGTGAGTACGGCAACGGCAATGGCAAAGCCGGTGCTTCGGGTGCTGAGCGTGGGCATCAATAAGTACGAAGACCCCGCCATGAACCTGGAGTACGCCCGCCCGGACGCCGAGGCTTTTGGGCAGTTCTTTGAAGGCCAAAAAAACCTCTTTTCGGGAGTCAAAGTGACTTCGCTGCTCGATGAGAAAGCCACGAGGCAGAGTATCGAAGCCGCGTTGAAAAACCTAGCAACCGAGTCGAAGCCTAGCGATATCGTGGTGATCTATCTAGCAGGGCACGGCGAGACCGCCGCCGCAAAACCCGCCGATGATGAGGTGGAAAACGCCGCTCAAAGCTTCTACTTCCTGCCCGCCGAGATGCGTTTTATGCGCGATAAAAACAACGTTCGAAAGTATGGGATCAGTGGCGACCAGCTCGATGCACTGATCTCGCAGATCGGTGCGCGGCGGATCTTGATTGTCTACGATGCCTGTAAGTCCGGTGCGGCGCTTAATGGCACCTCGACGGGCGGGGCGCAGGAGCAGCGGCAGCTTGCACTACTCGCACGGGCGCAGGGGCTGTATATCCTCACGGCCTCCACCAGCCAGCAGTACGCCAGCGAGGTGAAAGCGCTGGGGCATGGCATCCTGACCTACGCCATGCTGGAGGGACTACGGGGGAAAGCCGCCCCGAGCGAGAGCCTCGTCAAAGTGGTTTCCCTGCTCGCCTACGCCGAGCAGCGCGTGCCCGCACTGGCAAAAGAGCTACGTAACCGGGATCAGCGCCCCGTTCGCTATGGACGCGGTGTTAACTTCCCGCTGGCGAATAAGTAGTATTTTGTTTGTTTGCTTTGTAACGCTGTCGTAACGGAAGCTTGCTAGACTGGGTGGCATGATGCAACAAAACTCTAAGAAACTCGCGCTGGGCTACCTGA
>NZ_JAYUPA010000105.1:0-2312 GCF_043760365.1 Armatimonas sp. | reverse complement strand
TTCGGGACGGGAGTCCACATTCGCATTCGCTTGCCCCAAGACGCTACGGATATATTCCGCAGGCATGCGGCTAATCCATCGGTCATAAGCCGCGACAGGGCGTGAGAGACGAACAGAGTGTTGCTGAACCATGTAGCCAAGCGGTAGCATTCGTCCTTGGGGAAGTGCAAACTCAGGAGGATTCCAGTTATCCAGGCGTTTTTGCCACTGCTCACGCCATCCACGTAGCGTCGGCCCCAAGTTACGAAGCCCTTGGAGAGAAAACAAATCAGCACCGAGGGGCACAACTATATAGTCGGTTGCAATTAAGGCGGAGCGGTTTATTGCCCCCAAGCTTGGGCCAACATCCACAAATATAAAATCAGCCCCGCACTCTTCGGCTCCCTGCTGAAGCACCTGCCAGAACGCGGTTAATACACGAAAAGGGCGATAGAGGTCCGTGCTGCCCAGTGCCTCGGGCCACTCTGTGGAGAGACGATCTTCAAACACAGAAAGAGCGAGATCACCGGGGATCAACCAGAGGCGTTCTTGAATTTTTTGGAGTTTTGGGGGCAAGATGTCACCGACCCGTGCCAGTGGGGCAACACAACGGTAGATCGTGGCACCCTGATTCCGGGAAGTATCTTGCCAGATCGCCTCAAGTTCCGACTCCTCCAAAAAAGCTGCTGTGAGGTTCGCTTGCGGATCGAGGTCCGCAGCAAGAACGGTGTGGCCCAGCTCGGCCAGCATCCAGGCAAGATGATACACGAGCGAAGTCTTTCCCACCCCACCTTTATTGTTGAAGAAGGTAAGTACCGGTTTGCTCATGACGTTCGTGGCCTCAGAATCACCGTGACCCACTGTGGCTGGACTTCAAACTCAGGCTCAGGATTGCCATTTTCCAGAAGTGCCTTGCGCGCGGTCGCAATTCCCACCCCAAAACGATTGACGAATCCGAGTACCTTGAGCGCCTCCGCGAGAACCGGATTTCGGTAGTCCGTCACGCCTGGATCACCAAAGGTTTCTTTGGTGACGGCACCATACGGACCACCGGGATTGCGTATCTCCAGGCGATCTTCAAACCAATAAATGCGAATTGGGGCACTGGTTCCCTCGTAGTTACGATGTAGAATTGCGTTACGAACGAGCTGCTGAAGCGCTGTATCGGGATAGAGAGAAGCACGCTTCTCCATCGGCCCGATGCTCACCGCTGTCTGATTCACCGCTGTCAGCTTCTCCTCTGTTCGTCGAATAACCTGAGAAATCGTCCCATCAATCTCCGCAGAGTCAAGAATGGGATCGGTGAGCGCCGTGCCGTCAAAGCGGAGAAACTCAACATAGGCACCTGGGATAAAATCTCTGGTACGGATTCCCAGCACCAATAATCCTGCCACAGTCGGAGTGGGCTCCTCAGCCGAGACAACCATTTTTGTCGCCGCGAGGCGCTGTTCGTAAGTTCGTCCGTTTGCCTCTAGGACATCGGGAGAAAATGCGGAAGGGAGATATTCCCTCATAAAAACCAGCTCATCAAGCTGGGCGACATCAGCAGAGGAGATAGGATGGGAGTCAAAAGTCCTATCCCGGAATCGTCGTTTCTCGTTGAGGACTCTCTCTTCTTGAGCCGACGCAATCCCACGCCGAGGACCGACACGAACCCAGATCCTGCCCTTAATTCGCACGGGCGGAGTATCCGAAGGCAGCACCGTAATTACCGCCATCTCCGCTCCCCTCAGCGTGCGTTTCTGTACGGTCATCGGAGGTGGTGGAAGAATATTGCCATCAAAGCGAATATCACTGAGTATCAGAAGAAGCTGATCCGTAATCGGCACACCACTGGGAGTCCCATTGTCCCGTGCGCCAATAAAGACGACACCAGGCTTATTATAGCCAGGCAAGTCATTTGCAAAGGCACAAACTGCCTCCCGAACTTTTTCAGGGGCATCTCCTTTAAAGGTTTCCTTGCGCTCTGCGAGGTCTGATTCAATGTCGCCCAAAAGGGCTTCGAGTTCTTCATCTGTATAGATCATGATAGTTCTCCGGCAGGGCAAACAAATCAACGAAACCATAGTTTACACGGATCACACCAAAATCTGGTTCTCTCCGTAAAACCGACGGATCTTGGCAGATAGACTCTTCCTGCATAAAAGCGAATTCTCTTCGTTTTGGGCGTGTAGTCATAATTTTGTTGTCAATAGACCTGTTATCTGATTCGTCCACTGATTAATGAGTTCGAAGCAATTAACGAAATCACGTACACTCTTTGTGGAGTAGATATATGTTTGCGCATGGGCGATCTTATTCCTTAAGAGGCGGATTTTATTGAGGTCGCTTGA
>NZ_JAYUPA010000104.1:0-19860 GCF_043760365.1 Armatimonas sp. | reverse complement strand
GGTCAGAGTCACGATGAATAAAAAGTAAGTCACAAGGAGCATCTTCCAGTGCATTGCGAATTTTCTCCACCAAGCCCTGCCCCCGATGATAGGCAAACTCTCCCAAGAAAACCTGATTGGTGTGCCGCTGAATTGTCCAATCCAAAATGGGCAGAAGTGCCGCATCCGTTGAGCCCTCGGTCAGAAGTGTATAACGAGGCATCATTCTGAAGTGGGGCTCCAAGCAAGCTGCCCAACGGCATCGGGCTCTAAGTAGGCTTGTTCTAGAGGTCGCAGAAAGCGCATTAACTTACCCTTGCTAATACTAGGCATCTTTGGTTCGGCACTTGCTCGCCAGCTTCCCTCAATACAAGAGAGACTTAGATGCTGATAGCGCTGCCCTTCTTTCTGGCTTGAGATCAGCTCGGCAGCTAAAAGGCTATCGCTTGGAACCAGTCCAACTACCGTGGGAGAGTGGGTATTAATAATAACCTGCCTCAAGGGATTATTACTATCTATGGGACAGTTTGTATCCACAGCAATAGCACGTAGCAAATTCAGCATAGCCTCAATTCTTTCAGGATGGATGCCATTTTCCGGCTCTTCTAAGCAAAGTACACCATGAAACTCAGGATCAGCCTCCAAGACAGCTAGGGCTAAAAAACGTAGAGTTCCATCGGAGAGTGCACGCGCCGAGTGCTGTGTACCATCCGCACCCGCTGCCCAGAGCGTAAGAATATCTCGCTTCTCATCACGTTCGATCCCCACCTCACGAATCTCGCGCACAAGCTCGCTCAACCGCAGAGCAATACGGTCATAGACCGAAGCCTCGTCACGCTCTCCCTCAGGCGTCTGATGGCTCTGTGCAAGCCGATAGAGCGTCGCCGCGAGATGCTCACCACTTGGCGTCAAATGCCCAGGCGTATTGATCTCATCCACTTCACGCAATGCGGTAGGTTCTAATTGCAACAGTGACCAAGAAGACATCTCATTTCTAGCAAGAACCGCCGTTCTGTACTCCGCTGCGTTTGCCAGATGAATCAGAGTCCGGGGCAGTGTCCGCGCCGGGCGGGGCGTCGGACGACCGCCACCAATGCCTCCACGATCCTGATGAAGACGAATCTCAATCTCACCATTTGCGTTCTCAAGTGTTGAGATTAAAGGATCCGTTCGGCGACCATTAATCACCGAATCACGCCAGCTTTTTGAGGGATTAAAGGGCAAGTGCACTCTGGCATCGCTTTTATTGATATGAACTAAAGACTCGTATTTCACCTCAAGACTGCTATCTACTTCACGATACACCAGCTCTAGGGTGTAGCGCAGAAAAGTCATACTGGCAATAGCACGTTGTCCCAAATCGTCATCTCCTTCTCTAGGGACAATCATTTCTGCCTGAAAATACATCGTTTGTGCGTACTGATTTCCGAACCTATGAAAAAGGGAACGTGCATCAGGCCGCCGATTGTCTCGTACCGACTTAGCAGCCCCAAGCAAGGTGTCGCTCGCCAGAGCACTCAAGAATCGTATGGCATCGAAGAGATTGGACTTGCCAACTCCGTTTGCTCCTGCGATGCAAGTAAACGCCCCGAAGCGTACATCCACATCCACAAGATTTTTGAAACCACGCACCTTCAGCCGTGTTAGCATAGCTTATTGTACTCCTGCCAGCGGCTCAGAGGCGCGTGTCTCGAAGTCCAGCGTAGCGGCGCGTCCGTTTTGCAGATACCAGTAGCCCGCGCAGGCGATCATGGCGGCGTTGTCGGTGCACAGCGCTACGGGCGGATAGAAAAGCGCAAGCCCCGCTTTGTCGCAGCGCTCCTGCATGATCTGGCGCAGGCGGGTGTTCGCGGAGACGCCTCCCGCGAGTAAAACGCGCTCCACTCCCAGTTCGTTTGCCGCCGCGATCGTCTTCTTGCTCAGCACATCTACGACCGCTTCTTGAAAGCTCGCAGCAATATCGGCAATCGGGGGTAAGTTCTCGCCCTGCAAGGCGTAGCGCACCGAGGTCTTGAGGCCCGAGAAGCTAAACTCATGGGTTCCTGGCAGTAGCGCACGCGGGAACGTCATCGCTTTGGGGTTCCCTCCCTCAGCGGCTTTTTGCACCGCTGGGCCGCCCGGATAGCCCAGGCCCATCAGCCGGGCGCACTTATCAAAAGCTTCGCCTGCGGCATCGTCGCGCGTGCGGCCTAATAAAACATAGTCACCGTGGCCGCGCAGATGAAATAAATCCGTGTGCCCGCCGCTAACAACTAGGGCAACGGAAGGATAGTCAACGGTTTCGTGCGTGAGCCAGTTCGCGTAGAGATGCGCCTCGATATGGTGCACGGGAACCACGGGCTTTTTCAGCGCCATCCCGAGTGCCTTAGCCGCCGAGGTCCCCACGAGAAGCGCTCCCAGAAGCCCGGGGCGATTGGTCACCGCGATGGCATCTATGTCGGTCCATGTACAGTTCGCTTCCGCAAGCGCCTGCCGAAAGACAGGAATCAGTTGCTCCACATGGCGGCGGCTCGCCAGCTCGGGCACCACGCCTCCGTAGCGCGCGTGCTCCTCCATCTGCGAGGCCACTACATTAGAAAGCAGCGTCCGTCCATCTACCACTACGGCTGCGCTTGTTTCATCGCAGCTTGTTTCAATTCCAAAAACAATCACAAACGCTATTGTAGCCGACGGCGGGCCAGAAGTGTCCCACCGACGATCAACCCAGGGGCGAAGAAGAGACCCAAAAACGGGACAAGCGAGAGGAGTCCGGCAACGACGGCAAAGCTGAGTGTGTAGATATCGGGTTTCTGGAGCAGCAAGCGGGCCTGGGGGCCCAGAGTCGTGCCGCGCCGCAGGAACGCGGGCGACGTGTAGTCCAGAAGGCTGATCAGCCCCGCACCGCACACGCCCGCCACCGAGCCCAGAATCGGCCCAAGTGCGAAAGCGAGTACACAGATACTTCCATTGAGCAAGAGCCGCTTGCACGTGTCGCCAAAGAGCGGGAGTGGCTTGAGGGGGCAGATCGGCACCTGCCCCCCCAGCAAGCGCTCCGTCTCCCGACTCAGCGGATCGAAGACCACGCCCAAGAAACTACTGCCCAGCAGATAGAACGCAAAGGGGAAGAGCACCAAATAGAAAAGAAAGGCGACAACTCTCGCCCCTTCTTCCAGCCCGGCGCCGTAATGCTGCCAAGTGATCCACCCCAGGATCAAGTAGAGCGCGGAGGCGATTAGCCCTGGTACCAGGGCGAGCGGCCAGAGGCGCGGTGTTTTGAGTAAGAGGCCAATGCCTTTGAGTGCGTCCATACAGACTAAGCGAAAGCGAAACGGCCCGCTTCGGCATGCTCGCGCAGGCGCTTGAGACCACGCTCGGCCTGCTTTCGGACACAGGCGGCGTTGGTGCCTAGCTCCTCAGCGATCTCATCGTGGCTAGCGCCCTCGGCGCGGCGCAGCACGACAAGAGCCTCATTGGGCTTGAGCAGAGTGAGCAGTGCCTCACGGATCGCCCGCTGCTGAATGCGCGCCAGGACGCTCTCCTCAACACGGGTCTCTAGGTCGGGCAGGTCGCGGGTCTCACCATCTTCGGTATCGTCGAGGGAGAATGCCTGCTTGTCCTGACCGCGGCGCACGAGATGGCGCTGTCGGTCAATGAGCAGATTGGTCGCGATCCGAGCGATGTAGGCCGATGTTGGCTCCGTGCTCGCAGGACTCTGAAGCAGGCGGATCACCACTTCCTGGGTGAGATCCTCCAGCTCATTGGCCATGAGGGTGCGCGCCTGTCGCGCGAGTGTCGCCGCACACAGTGACTTAACCTGCCGTCGCAGCATCTCCGCGGCAACATCACGCTCCCGCTTGGAGTTGGTGCTCTCGCGAATAACGGCAAGCAGCTCTTTATTGGTCTGTCGCTTCGGTGCGGCAGAAACAGTGGCTTGGGTAGGTTGAGGGGCAGCTTGGTCGTGCCATGCTTTAAGTCCCTGTAGTGCGTTCAGCGCCTGTGCATTCATTGTCTTAGGCCTCCTTCTTCAGAGATCTCTGTAAACTACGAACCGCCCTTAGTGGGCGGAGGCGGCGGAACGCCAACCTGTGCATGCGCGGGAACAACGACTGAGGTCAGCAACAATGCTGCGACGCTTAAAAGCATTAATTTTTTCATGATCTTACTCTCGAATCCTGCTTCCATAGTACCGCAAGTGAAGCAAATTTACCCACAAACTCCGCGAGAGTGGCGGGAGAGGGTGCCGCTTTGACGGCACGCTCCCACAGACGCTCCGCGCTCTCTTTTTCTCCCCGCTCCAGTTTTACATACGCCCAGGAGCAGAGCAGTTCCAGCCGCTCCTGCTCCGCTAGCGCGTTGGCTAGCTTATACTCCGTGTCCGCCAGCTCAAGATAGGTTCTATCCCCGGTCCGCTGGTAGCGCACGATCCGGGTGTAGCCCAAATTCTGGCGCAAGATACTCGCGACCTCACGGGTCAGCCACTCCCCATCAGGTTCAATAGAGCAAAGCCTTGCGAAGATTCCCTCCGCTTTCTCAATGCTCACCGCCGTATTGTCTATCAAGCAAACCACTGCCAGCTCCACCCAAACCCGAAAGTAGAGTGGATCGTGCTCCAGCGCCTGCTCGTAGGCCCGCATCGCCGCGACAGCATCCTGGTCCTCATGAAAAGCTTTGTAGCCTTCGCGGTAACACTCCAGCGCCGCTGCGTTCTCGGAGTGATCCGGCCAGATTGTCCCCTGTGTCCGCTGCCCAATCAACAAAACGGGGAAGCGCTCATGAAACGCAGACGGAAGCGGTTCCTCCTCGATCCGCCCTTCAGGGAGGAGCCGGGGAAGAGCTGTTAAGTTCTCGTCTACATGCACAGCACTCTTCATTGCTTTCCTTATTTGGTTAGACGTGGCCGGTGGCACAAATGTGACAGAACTTAAAAAATATATTTTTGGGGCGCGATATACTGAGCGACGATTATGAAATTGAAGCTTGGCTTGCCTAAAGGCAGCCTCCAGGATGCCACTTTTAAACTCTTCGCGCAGGCCGGTTGGAGCGTGCGCGTGGATTCTCGCTCGTACCATCCCAGCGTGGACGACACCGAAATCGAGGCGATTCTGATGCGCCCCCAGGAAATCCCGCGCTACTTAGAGGATGGCGTGATTGATGCGGGTCTGACAGGCCGCGACTGGATTGAGGACAATGGGGTGGATGTGGTCGAGGTCTGTGAGCTGGCGTACTCCAAGGCCACACGCAACCCAATCCGTGTGGTTCTCGCAGTTGCCGCCGACTCCGAGATCCAGTCGGTAAAAGACCTGGAGGGCAAGCGCCTAGCCACGGAGTATGTTCGGCTGACCAAAAACTGGCTGGCAGCCAATGGCGTCGCGGCGCACGTGGAGTTTAGCTGGGGTGCCGATGAGATGAAGGTGCCGCAGCTCGTGGATGCCATTGTGGTGAACACGGAGACAGGCTCCAGCATCAAGGCGCATAAATTGCGCATCGTCGGTGACCCGCTTCTTATCTCGACCACCCGTTTTGTGGCCAACAAAGCGTCCTGGGCAGATCCCCAGAAGCGTGCCAAGATCGAGAGCTTGGCGATGCTTCTCACGGGTGCGCTAAATGCCGGGGGGCTTGTCGGGCTTAAGCTCAATGTCGCCAAAGAGGACTTCGAGGCCGTGATCGCGCAGCTTCCCGCGCTCAAGAAACCCACCGTCAGCCCGCTCTGGGGCGATGAGGGTTTTGCTATCGAGATTATTATCGAGGAGCATCAGGCCCGTGATCTGATCCCACGCCTCAAGCGCGCCGGAGCCAGTGGCATTGTCGAGTACCCCCTCAACAAAGTGGTGTACTAAGCCCAAAAATGCATACGGAGTACGGACAGTGGGAACAACTTGCCGAGAACCCACGCTTTATTCTTCGTCCACGACATATTGCGACGCCAGAGGATGCCTTTACTCTCCTTGGGTTTGGCCTATGGCGCAATCAATGGAAACCACAGGACGAAGATCAGGTGCGTCGTTCTGTGGATCTGGATTTGGCGGCTTTTGTCCGGGCAAAACAGGGAGTCCTAGAAGCATTACTGAGCGACCATGAGCATCAAAAATTACTGGCTTTCTCTCTGCGACAGAGTGCCACACAGCACGCACTCCTGTATTCTCAGCCAAAACTTCGGGAGTCTTTGCTTCATGTTCTCCTTTACAGTGCAAAACCGCAGGAAGGAAAACCTCTCTGGCGAACTTTGCTTTTGATGGATTCGCTCGCGCTGATCCGAGTGAGTTTAAACGCTCAGGAGCGCTTTGCCGAAGTGTTACCTCCCATCCGCAAGAGAGAAATCCGCAATAGTCTAGCAGGCGAACTGCTGAGGCGTATGGGAGAGGAAAAATTTCTGGCGATAAAGTCCGCCCTTATGGCAGATTATTCTCCAGAACAACTTGATGTCCTGGAGGCAATTGTGCAGGGGAATCCTCCACAGGCAAACTTCCTCCAAACTGATACGTTACCTGAGCCCGACTAAAGCACCGCCAAGCCACCATCGGGGGCTAAGTTTGCCCCCGTGATGAAGTCCGAGAGCGGCGAGCAGAAAAAGAGCACGGCGCGGGCGACATCTTCGGGCGTGGCGAGGCGGCGCAGCGGGGTGCGCTCGGCGACGGCGGCTTTGAGTGACTCGGGAAGACTCTCGGAAAACTCGGTGAGCGCCATACCGGGCGAGACGGCGTTCACGGTGATCCCGTCGGGGCCGATTTCCCTTGCGAGCGAGCGGGTGTAGGCGAGCACGGCGGCCTTCGCCATTGCATGCGCCCCCTGCCCCGGCGCGGGACGTTGCAAGAGGGTGGCAGAGAGATTCACGATCTTGCCGGATTTCTGCGCCTGAAAGTGCGGCAACGCGGCGCGGGTCACGGCGATAACGGGCTTCACGACGGCTTCCCACTCCGCGTTGATCTCATCCCAGGTGAACGTTGCCAGCGGCTTCAGTGGCCCAAAACCTGCGGCATTGTTCACCAGAATATCCAGCCCTCCCAGCTTTTCGTAGGCTTCCGCAACTAAGCGCTCCGCCTGCGCCGTGTCCGTGAGATCCGCCTGCAGCGCCACGCCCCCGATCTCACTTGCCAAGCTCTCCGCGCTTGCTTTCGAGGCGCGATAGGCCACCGCGACACTTGCCCCCTCAGCGGCGAGCAGACGCGCAATCGCAACGCCCACGCCCCGTCCCGCACCCGTCACCAGTGCTTTTTTTCCTTGCAACATGATATGTATGGTATCATGAGCAAACAGAAATCAAACTTTAATTTATCATGTTGATTCTCGAAGACTGGATTGTAGATCGGCAGCGGCGCGAGGCGATTCACTTGCCCTCAGGAGACTGGGTTCCGCTTGTTTGTCTGTACCGGCAGGCACGGATTGACGGCGAGATTATCCCGGAGTGTCTGTTTCGTGTGCCCGAGCCCCACGACGACGAGCTACGCCAAAAAGAGCTCGAAGTTTGGGAGGGTTGCGCGCGCGAGGAATGGGACTTCTCTCAAATCGAGAGCGAGGAAGAAGAATGGTCGGTACTGGATTCGAACCAGTGACCCCCGCCGTGTGAAGGCGGTGCTCTACCACTGAGCCAACCGACCAGAGCGAGAGAGAGTATACCACCGCTTCAGCACATCGTCAAACTTTGCTAAAAAGGTGATTTGCACCGTACAATGCTCAGCAGATTCAAACGAAAAAGCAAAACAGCGAAGGATTGCCCCGGTGGGCTGGTCGCTGTTTTTGTTTGTGAAGGACTCAAAGAAATGCATAGCGATGGTAAAGGACGACTGCTACTGATCCGCCACACTCAGTCTGTCTGGAATAGCCTTAATCTGTTTACCGGCTGGGTAGATGTCGAACTCTCGGAGACGGGCAAGACCCACGCGAAGGAAGTCGGGGAAGCGATGGCGGGCAAGTACTCCGTGGACAAGGGCTACACATCGAGCCTGGTGCGCGCCCAGCAGACTCTCCAGCTCGTGATGGAGGGCGCAGGGATCGCGGGCATCCCCATCGTTGAGGACTGGCAGCTCAATGAGCGCTTCTACGGGCTCTGGCAAGGGCGCAACAAAGACCAGATGAAGGCGAAGTACGGCGAGGCAGCGATCCAGGCGGTGCGCCGTGGCTTCGCGGATCGCCCCCCGGGCGGCGAGAGTCTTCAAGACACCACCGAGCGGGTGCTACCCTACTTCGAGGAAGCCATCGAGCCAGAGCTAGCCGCTGGGCAGACCATTCTGATTGCCGCGCATGGCAACTCGCTGCGTGCGCTGGTCAAGAAGCTCGAAAACCTCTCTGATGATGTGGTTCCCGGTGTTGAGATCGGCAATGGGGAGCTACGCGTCTACCGCTACGAAAAAGAAACCAATAGCTACTTCCGTGAAGTTTGAGTTCCCTGACCACGGAGGCTTCTTTACCAAAGAATCCCCTATTTTTGTCGCACGCGCTCCCGGTCGCCTCGATGTGATGGGCGGAATCGCGGACTACTCCGGCTCGCTAGTCGCGGAAATGCCCATCGGGCAAGCGGCGCTCTGCGGGGCGCAAGTGGATCCGTCGGGCAAGCTGACCATTCGCTCGCTCAATATTGGGCGCACGGTGAGCGTGGCCGCAGGTGGTGAGAAAGAGACGGAACGCTGGGCCGTTTATCTGGCGGGCTGTGTGGCACTGCTCAAATCAGAGGGCCTGCTCGCAGCTGAGGCTGGGGTGCGCCTCTTGCTGACCTCCGAAGTTCCTCTCGGGGCGGGCGTGTCGTCGTCGGCGGCCATTGAAGTGGCGACCATGCGGGCGGTGGCGGCGGCCTTTGAGATCGCGCTGGATGGCCTGACACTTGCGCGCCTGTGCCAACGGGTGGAGAACGAGTGGGTCGGAGCGCCGTGCGGGGTCATGGATCAGGTGACCAGCGCGTGCGGCGAAGCAGGCAAGCTGCTGCTCTTGCGCTGCCAACCCCATACCATCGAGGGCTACACCCAAATTCCGATAGGCTGGAGTGTCTTTGGAATAGACTCCTGCGTCAAACACAGTGTGGGAGGCATGGGCTACACGGGCGTGCGGTGCGCCGCCTTCATGGGCGCAAAGCTGCTGGGGCTACAGCCCACAGATTACCTGTGTAATCTCACCCCTGAGAGCTACAAAGCGCTCGGAATCACTCTGCCTGAGACGCTTTCGGGTGCGGCGTTTCTGGAGCAGCACGGCCCTACCTGGGACACGGTCACCAAGGTAGACCCAGGGCAGCACTACTCCCTCCTTGCCGCCACCGAGCACCCGATCTTTGAGAACCAGCGCGTGGCGATGTTTCTGGCGGCGCTCGACGCGGGCGACTTCGCCCTCGCGGGCAAGCAAATGCTCGCCGCACACGCCAGCTACAGCCGCTGCGGTCTGGGAACCAAGGAGACAGACTTACTGGTCGAGCTGGCGATGGATCAGAGCGGGGTGGTGGGAGCAAAGATCACAGGGGGTGGCTCGGGGGGGACGGTCTGTATCCTCTGCCCCACGGAGAGGGAAGCGGCGGTGGCGGAGAGCGTGGCGGAAGCCTATGAGAAACACACGGGAAATGCTCCGCGCCTCATCCAGGGGACATCACCCGGCGCTCTGGGCACTCCGGTAGGCTCGCTTTAGGTGCGCAAGCGCCAGGGCTAGTTCGGTCTCAAAATCGCCGTCAGTAAAGTTGCACTCAATTGAGACACGGGCATCGTAGCCCGCTTCTTGAAGCGCCGTGAACAGAGCGGCGTGGTCGTAAACACCCGTCCCCGGAGCTTTCCGTCCGGTATCCGCCGTGTGAACATGGGCAAGGCAATCAGCACTCGCCAGAATATCGGCCAGGGATTCGTCGCCGTTGCGCTCCATGTGGTAGGTGTCCGCGAGATTTCGCACGCCGGGTCTGCCGACTTCCCGCGCCAGCGCCGCGCCCTCGGCCACGGTGTGCAGCAGATTGCACTCATGGCGATTCAGCGGCTCGATAGCAACCACAACGCCGGTTTGCTCGTGGGCATCAGCGCACTGATTTAAGAACCACACGAGCTGCGCATGCGCCTGCTCCGCGCTCCAGCCACTCTGAGGGAGCTGCCGTGCGCCGCCACTCCCAAAGACAATCACTTCCCCGCCCACCTCGGCAGCGCGAGAAAGCGCTCTGTGGGCATAGTGTGTCAGTGCTAATTGATTAACTTCGGGCCCTGTGATTTTTAGCTTGCCTGGCACGAAGAGATTAAACGTTTTACAAGGCAGAGGGAGCGCCAGAAGTGTGGCTTTTTTCTCCGCCCACGCCGTCGTATCTTCGGACTCCGGGATCAGCTCACCGGCGACTCCCAGCTCAATGTAGTCCCACCCTCCCGCCGCAACAGATGCAGCCTTACTTCGCCCGACGCACACTCCAAATTGCATCAGAGATTGCTCTCCTCGATCACGATTTTCATCTTCTTCATCGCCTCATCGGTTATTTCCTCACCGGGCGTGGGGACGTGCGAGCGTGCACTGCGCACTGCCCACCAAGCCCCGGCACCGATAATCAGCGCAAAGCCTGTCCAGAACACAAGATTAGGCATCTCCCCGTAGTGAACATGATTCGTCTCCCCGTAGAGATGCCGTGATGAAAACCCAAGCTTGACTCCCGCCCAGGCAACGAGACCATAAGCCGTGCTATCCAGTGCCGGGTACTTACGTAGCAGCCGCAGAAATGTCGCAGCCCCAATGCGAAGTAAGACCATACCCAGAAGTCCCCCTAGATAGACAATCCAGAGCTTCTCAGGCTTATTGACCAAAGACACTGCCACCAGAATGGAGTCCACAGCAAAGACCACATCTGTGAAGCCCACCAGTGCTACCGTTCGTCCAAAAGAGAGCTGTTTCTTGCCCGCCGCAAGGGCATCTTCATCATCCTCATCGTGGGACTTACTCATGAAGTGCTTGACAGCCAGAAAGATCAAGTAGGCCGCCCCGAGGCCACAGAGCCACCAAAGCTTGATCAGAAAGCCCGCTAGGAGAATTCCTACGCCCCGCAGTGCAAAGGCCATGACCAGCCCGAGTGAGAGCGCTTTTTGCTGCTCTTTATCGGAAAGATGGCGCACTAGCAAGGCAAGCACAAGGGCATTGTCAGCGGAAAGCAGGCCCTCTAGGAGCACAAGAGTTCCGACAATCAACAAATCAGGGGTTGCAAAAATCTGTCCAAATGGCATTGCACTTATTCTACCCCCTCCGCCGGGTAAGATAGATTCCTCATGTTAGTACCTGTTTCTCTCCGGCGCTTGCCGGGCAATGATGACCTCCCCCTCCCGGCCTATGAAACCGATCAGGCAGCCGGGATGGATCTGCGTGCGGCGCTCATCGCGCCACAGACCCTGGCTCCTGGGGAGCGGCAGGCAGTACCCACTGCGATTGCGATTGCACTGCCTCCCGGCTACGAAGCACAGGTGCGGCCTCGCTCAGGGCTGGCACGTAAAGCGGGCATCTCGATGGTGAACTCCCCGGGCACCATAGACGCGGACTATCGCGGAGAGATCATGGTTTTGCTGATCAATCTAGGGCAGGAGCCTTTTACGGTGAACCGTGGAGACCGGATCGCCCAGCTCGTTGTCGCTCCGGTGGCGCGGGTCGTCTGGCAGGAGGTGGAGAGCTTGGAGCAGACCGAGCGCGGTGTGGGCGGCTTCGGGCACACGGGCGTACAATAGCGGCCATGGACGAAGAGATTAGCGCACTGCTCTCACGGGCAAACCTGGCGCGGGTGCGGGGAAATTTGGCGGAGGCCCAGACTATCTGTCAGAGTGCTCTGGAGCTGTGCCCCACCTCAGCCGATTCCCACAGCCTGCTGGGCGATCTTTTTGCCGCACAGGAAAAGCACGATGAGGCGCTACACTGCTACAGTGTCGCGGCGGAGCTCAAGCCCCAGAACGCAGCCCTTGCGGAGAAGCGTGACAAAGCGATCCAGGCACGTCATCTGCGCCTCCTCACCAACCAGCAACAGGCCCAAAGACTCGCCGTGCCGGAAGTTACGCCCACTGCTGTGCCCAGGAAAAACGCCTCCCGTCACCCACTTCCCCGCTGGCTTATGGTGACACTGGTTGCAATTGGCGGACTCGTGGTACTACTTTTGGGAGTCTGGCTGGGCACGACACTTGCGCATCGCGATGATCTCGTGCCCACCAAACTACCCGCTACCGTCGGTCGTAAAGACTAGCCCCCTAGTCCAAAGTGAGGCGGGGCCGAAGCTGCGCCAGCTTCTTCTCCCCGATCCCCTTCACTTCCAGGAGCTGTGAAAGCTCGGTGAACTTGCCCTGCTTGGTGCGGTACGTGACAATGCGCTCCGCAATGGCGGGGCCGACCCCAGGGAGGCTCTCCAGCTCCTTGGCACTCGCCTTGTTCAGCGCAACCGGCCCCTCGACCGGCTTAATGGCATCGGCCTTCTTCGCACTGGTCTTCTTTTTGGGCATCATGGGTGCGGCCTTGGAAGCGGTGGGCGCGGTGGGCTTCTCCTGAGCAAAGCTCGGGCAGGTCAGGCTCGTCAGAGCGGCGATGCAGATCGCTATTTTCGTGAACGTCGTAAACATGGTTTTGGTTTCCTCTTGATTTGCAGGAGTGTATCTCCCGCTTCACCCCTATAACGGGTGGGGAACCCCGAATCTTATAAAATCACGAAATTATTTTTTAAGGGTAGAGCAAGTGCGGTTTACGGCGATTTGCAAACGCACGCAGCCCCGCGCTCCAGCGCCGGGAAAGTGTCGCGTAGTCGTCGCCCGCGAGGATACCGTCCATTGCCTGCCGGTTGACCAGCAGTGTCATCATTCGCTCGGCTTGCCACTCTTTCGGGTAGAGTTTTCGCAGAGTGAGGGCGAGATCGACTCCGATGCGCACTGGAGTGAGCTTCTGGCGATCCGTCACCAAGAAGCTCACACCGCCGCAGCGCTCCCCAACAAACTTGCTGGCCCGGGGCGTAAAGTGCACAGGGATAAAGCGAATGCCCGGCAGGTTCGTCTCGTTGAGCGAAGCGGCGAGGCGGCGGGGATCGAGGTACGGAGCCCCGATCCACTCAAAGGGCGTGTCGGTGCCGCGCCCCACCGAGATATTGGTAAACTCGATCAGCCCGACACCGGGATAGAGCGTGGCTTGGGTGAGCGAGCGCATATTGGGTGAGGGATTGGTCCAGGTCAGGCCCGTGACATCCCAGTAGTCGCCGCGCTTCCAGCCCTCGCAGGGGATCACGGTAAGATCCAGCTTCAGCCCCTTCTCGGTAACAATCAGCTTTGCCAGCTCCCCCATGGTCATCCCGTGGCGCACGGGAATCGGGTGGTATGCCACAAAAGCGAGCTTATCTTTATCAGCAATCGGGCCCTCCATCGCAACACCACCAATGGGGTTGGGCCGATCCAGCACCACAAAGCGCTTCCCTTGCTTGGCCGCCGCCGTGAGGCAGTGCCCGAGAGTCGAGAGAAATGTGTAGAAGCGGCAGCCAACATCCTGAATATCGTAGACCAGTGTCTCGATCCCGGCAAGCTGCTCCGCCGTGGGCTCGTAGCGCTCGCCGTAGAGAGAATAAACCGGCAAGCCCGTCTTGGGATCTTTCCCATCGGGCACTTTCTCGTCCACCGCGCCACGAATACCGTGCTCAGGGCCAAAAAACGCCTTGAGCGGAACAATAGCAGACTCCGCTAACACATCAGCCGTCGCCACACCGTCTCGTGTTAGCCCCGTGTGATTGGTGATGAGCCCGACCGGCCCACGCCCCAGCGCGGAGAACTTCTCGCGCACCAGAACATCCACACCGCAGAGCACCGAAGAAGAAGCCGTTTCCATACTTTCTATTGTATCGGGTACAATCACTTTGTACTATTTTTCACGAACATGAGTAACTCCCCTCTCTCACCACTGGTCTACTTTCGCCGCAACACGTCGCGCGCCCTGCCGATGGGCTTAGTGATCGTGCTCGCGGTCTTTCTGATCGCGGGTGTGACGGTGCTTGCCAATGCGATTGATCTGACCGTGCGGACGATCTACCGCTACACGGAGTACTTCACCTATGTGCTTCCTCAGCAGCGCTTCCGCGAGGTGCCTGAGGCGCAGCGCCTGGTTGTGCAGAGTGATCCCCGGGTCGAGCGGACGATGGAGGGGGCATTTTTTCTGTGCAACATCAAGACCGTGATGGGCCGTCTGCCGTTTGTGGTACTGGGCGTGCCGGAAGACGACCGCGACTACCTGATGCAGCGCATGGGAACCCCCCTCATCGCCGGGCGCTTACCCGCCGAAGGCATGCCAGAAGCCGTGCTCTCCGAGCCGATGGTGGAAAATAAAAAACTCAAGCTCGGCGACAACGTGGTGAGCCCTACGGAGGTGGGGGGAATGGCGACGGCGGCTCCGGTGCCGGTGAAGCTTGTCGGAATCCTAAAAGGCCCGGTCTGGGTCGGGTTCACCAGTAGGAGCTTCTGCACCAGCTACTTCTTGCTCAATCCGCGCTGCACACTCTACACCTGGAAAGATGTCAACCAGCGCGATGCGCTCAACCGGGCAATGATGCCGGTAACGGATAAGTCCAAGGGAAAGCTCTCCCCCAACGAGGTCCAGCTCCTCTCCAAAGAGAACCTCATCACCGAGGTGCGCGAGAGCCTGGAGTCGCTGTATCTGATCATGGGCGTGGTCACGGCGGCGGTGATCTTTGCCATTACGCTGATGAGTGGGATGCTCGCCAATATCTACTTCACCCAGCGCCTCTCGGAATTTGGGGTACTGGCGGCGATTGGGTACTCCCGGCCCAGCCTGATCGGGCGAGTTCTGGCGGAGACAGCGCTGCTCAATGTGATGGGCTGGATTGCGGGCGCGACTTCCACCGCGCTACTCATGCGCTTTTTAGGAGAATCCGTCTTTCGATCACGCGGGCTCTTCCTCGACCCCTTCGACTTGGACGCCTACGCCCACACGATCCCGGTGCCGATCTGTATCACGCTTTTCTCCGTGGTAACTATCGCTTATCGCCTGGTGAAGCTCGACCCCGTAACCATTATTGAGAGACGCTAGAAAATACTAATACTTATGGAAGTACTGTCTTGTGAGAAACTTGCGCTGGCGTACCGTGACGGTGACCGCACCACCTATGCTCTGCGCGAGGTGAGCCTGAGTCTATCGCCGGGGAAGTTCTACGGCATCATGGGGCCATCGGGCTCGGGCAAGTCCAGCCTGATGTATCTGCTCTCCGGGCTCAAGCGCCCCACAGGAGGCGCGGTACGGCTCGGAGCAACCACGCTCTCTCACCTGCCCGACGCCGAGCTGATGCGTCTGCGCCGGACGCGTTTTGGGTTTGTCTTTCAGCAGCCGTTTTTGCTAACCTATCTCACGGCGCTGGAGAATATTGTCGTCGCGGCCCCAAGGCCCGATGCGTCGGCGCGCAAAAAAGCCCTGGGGCTTCTGGAGAGTTTAGGGCTGGCGACGATGGCGGGCAAGCTCCCCAGCCAGCTCTCCGGCGGCGAGCGCCAGCGTGTCGCGGTGGCACGGGCGCTGATCAATGAGCCCGAGATTCTCTTTGCCGATGAGCCAACGGCGGCTTTAGACCAAGCCAACGGGCATAAAGTAATCGAGGCACTGGCAGCGTGGCGCACGCAAGGGACGGTTATTGTGGTCACCCACGATGCGGGCATGCTCTCCGGAGCCGATGAGCGGATCTACCTAAGCGACGGTACCCTAAGTATCGACGAGTCGTAGGCGGGCCAGCACGGACTTCGCAACCGCAAGCTCCTTCTCGCTATCGTCCTCCCAGCAGGGTTCAGGGCGACGGTAGCGCGCCAGAATCTCCACATGGATCCGTGAGACACGCAGGGCACTGTTGTAGTCGCCGCGCGCGAGATAGATCGCCTGGAGCCGCTTGTAGGGATGCTCACCCAGGAATTTATCCGCCAGGTTCGCTTCAAACTCCTGGATCGCCTCGTAGACCAAGCCCTCTTTTTCTAGCTCAGCGCCCCGCAGGTTCCGAGCAACCATCTCCCCAAAAAGCTGGCGCTCCGCCTGTTCGTAGACCGCCTGCTCTTCCGGGGTGAGGCCACTACGATCCTGATCAAGCCAGCCTCGGCAGATAGCCTGGCGCGGAACTCCAAGAGCGATCTGGGACTGTGCCCAAACCATAAGCTGGGCGACGGTGACCCGGGGCGGAGGACGGCGGAAAAATTGCATGTTGGCAGAAGTGCCTAGCAAACTCTATGCCAATAGAGAAAAATCTATGTTGTACTCAGCGCCGCCGGAGCGCGCCCCCGCCCCTTTACCAGCCCCAGTGCCAGAAGGGCCAACGTGACTGTTGATAAAATAAAAATCTGAGGGTGGCCTGAAGCCACCCTCATTTATCATTTAATTATCTGTAAAGTATCAGGGTCAAGATATATTTTTTCGCCACTATCACCAATAATATATGGCCTTCCTGATTCATCTCTTTGATACGGGCGGTCACTGCCTCGATTTACGACTTCACCGCCACTTCCACATCCATAAGAAGATGACAGAATTATAATAAGCAAACTAGTTAAGATTACTCTTTTCATCACAAGCCTCCCGTGGATGGCTATGGATCGGGACATGTTGTTGGTTCACAGAGGGCTTCCGATGAGGAACCATCCGCCCCGCAACACGACAAAATCCATAGCCTTTATTTTTCTTTTTCGCAATTCTTGCTGTCGTGAGTATATTACTAACCACTTTATTATCATCAAGAATAACGATATATTCTCCTTCTATGGCATCAGAAGCTGCGATATAGTTCGGATCTGGATCTTGATCTATTGTAATTGATTGGTTAATCCCAGAAATTGGAGATACATGACCGCCATACCCTATCAAAACGGACATTAACGGTGTTGCTACCATGACTCTAGATAAAAATCCCCTCACTGTTTACAGTTCCTTTCATCTATGGCCGACCATGCCAAATTATACCATATATTTACTACCCCTAGCCCAGTGCTGCCGGGGCTTTTTTCTGGCCTTTTACCAGCCCCAGTGCCAGAAGGGCCGCGATATAGGGCAGGAGCTGGAGCAGATCTGGAGGCAGAGTTCGGGCCAGCCCCGCGTTCTGTAGAGTTCCCACCAGAGCATCGCCTGCGGCAAAGAGCAGCGCCGCCCCCGCCGCGCCCAGAGGATTCCAGCGTCCTAAAATCACCGCCGCCAGCGCCATGTAGCCGCGCCCGGAGGTCATGTTCTCCGTGAACTCCCCCAGCCCCATCAGTGCCAGCAAGACACCGCCCAGCCCCGTCAGCGCCCCGGCGGCGCTCACCGTCCCTAGGCGAATCTTCTCCGGGTTTAGCCCCGCCGAGCGCACGGCTTCGGGCTTCTCGCCACACGCCCGCACACGCAGCCCCAGCGGCGTTTTTAAGAGCACAAACACCGTCAGCCCGGCCAGTGCAATCACAAGAGGAATCCCCACTTCGGCGGGAAACCGTGCCTGCGTGCTCAGCCCCGCCTCGCCGTGAGCACGGAGCAGAAATGTCGTCAGCCCAAGAAGTCCTAAATTTAGCCCGACGCCTGAGAGCACAGCGGGAACCCGAGCAAAGAGCACTAGGCTTGCATGCAGAAGCCCGACAAGCGCTCCCGCGAGCATTCCGGCCAGCGCCCCCAGCCACGCACTGCCAGAGAGTACGGCCACGCTCACGGCGGCGTAGGCACCCGCTAAGAGCTTTGCCTCCAGCCCCAGCGCGATCACTCCGGCCCGCTCGGAGAGTGCGCCCCCCAGCGCCGCCAGCCCCAGGGGAGCCCAGAGCCGCAGTGTTGCCGCCAGAAAGTCCATGTGCGTATTGTACGATATAGACAACGCTTGTGAAAAATGGTACAAACAACTCAATCATGCAGGGCGTAGCCGCAGTCTTTCTCAAGGAAGTGCGAACGGAGTGGCGGACACGAGTCGCGCTCTCTGGGGTCGGGCTTTTTGTGGTGGGCGCACTGCTGCTACTGGGGCTCGGGCTGGGGCAGTCCACCAAGCTCCCCAGTGCGGAGATGACAGGCACACTGATCTGGGTGCTGGCGCTTTTCACCGCGGCGACGGGCCTCGGGCGAGCGTTTGTGCAAGAGGCGGAGCGTGGCACAGCGCTGGCGCTACGGCTACACGCCCGCCCCAATGATGTCTGGCTGGGCAAGTTCGCCTTCAATGCCCTCCTGATGCTCCTGCTCAACAGCCTGACCGCCCCCGTACTTTTCTCCCTCTTTCAAGTCCGAGGAGTGAACGCGGGCGTTTTGATTTGCGTCCTAGGGATAGGAACACTTGCAATTGCCGCAATCTTCACCACGATGGCCGCTCTGGTAGCACAGACCACGGCACGCGGCGGCTTGCTCGCCGCACTGGCCTTTCCTCTCCTGGCTCCTGCGTTTCAAGTGGGACTCAATGGCACGAAGGCCGCGCTCGGAATCGGGATGGAGAGCATCCAAAAATCGGTGTGGCAGGTGGCAGGCGTGGATATTGCGATGCTTACGATCTATACGGCGGCGGCGATCACTCTCTCGCTCTGGCTGTTTGACTTTATCTGGAACGACTAAACAACAAAATGAAAAAAGAGCTAAAAATTGGGATCGGGCTCTGGATGCTGGCGGGGCTGGCCTATGTCTTTTTGAAGCTGCCCGCCGCAAAGAACTTCGCTAACCCGGAGCTCGCACGGATAGTCGCGCTGCACCTGCCCTGTGCCTATGTGGCCGTGATTGCTTCCTGGATGTCGGCATGGCACGGCTGGAAGTACCTCCAAAAACGGGAGCTACTCGACGATGCCAAGTCGGCGTCGGGGGCCGCGCTCGCTCTGCTCTTTTGCGTGCTGACCACCGCGACGGGCTCGATCTTTGCTTACATTCAGTGGGGAAGCTTCTGGAACTGGGACCCGCGTGAGACGAGTGTCTTTATGCTGATGCTGATCTACTGTTCTTACTTTGTTCTGCGGGGCAGTATCGAGGACATCGAAAAGCGCGCGGCGATCAGCGCGGTCTTTGGGATTTTTGTGGCCGTCATGACCCCTCTGCTGGGCTACGTGATCCCCAAGTACATGGACTCTCTCCACCCCAAAAACGCTCAGTTTGGCCCCAGCTACCGCATGGCGATCTATCTGGGAATTCTCCCCCCCCTTTTGGCGTTAATGTTCTGGATTCAAAGTATTGCAACGAAGCTTGACCGTGCACGTCTGGCGCTAGAGGAGGTAGACTACTAGCATGAATATGGCCTTCCTACTACTCGTGGCCGTCGTGATCTGGTTAGGTGTCTTCGCCTTTGTCTGGATGCTCGATAAGAAAGCAAGCTCGCTAGAGAAACGCATGGCACGTCTGGAGAACAAACAATGAAACTTAAAGCAGGAACCACAGTGGCGATCGTGCTGATCTTTGGGGCGCTCGCCTACGGCGCGGGTCAGTTTGTCACCAATCTCACGCCCTATGTCTCGTTCCAGGAAGCCAAAGCGGGCAAAGACCGCGTCTTTCAAGTGATGGGGCCGCTGGATCGCTCGCAGCCCATTACCTACACGGGGGTTCTGAACTTCACCATTAAAGAAGAAAAAACGGGCCAGACGTTGCCGGTGCGCTTCAAGAAATCCAAGCCCGCCAACTTTGACCAGGCGACGCAAGTGACGGCGATTGGAAGCTGGAACGGCGAGTACTTCGAGGCGCGCAAGCTACTCGTGAAGTGCCCCAGCAAGTACGAAGAGGAAGTTAAGGCGGATTAACCTCCCCCAGTGGCCGCCGATTGAAATCGGCGTCTGCAAGGAAATACACCATGCCAATAGGATATACACTTCTCGGGTTTGCACTGGCGGCGACGGTGATCGCCAATGTGCTTTTTGTGCTCTGCGGCAAGGCGGACCGCACCGGACTCTGCGACTGGGCGAAACGCTTTGTGGCGCTGGCAACGGCGAGTGTGGTCGGGGCCTGTACCTACCTTGCCTACCTGATCGCAACCCACCAGTTCCAGGTGCACTATGTTGCAGAGTACAC
>NZ_JAYUPA010000103.1:0-2319 GCF_043760365.1 Armatimonas sp. | reverse complement strand
GTCAAACCGCGTTTAAAAGTGGTCAGCTAATGACATGGCGCGGGATGGTGGACGGGGGAAATGAGGTGGGGTTTGTGGAGGGCGTGAGGTGAGTGCGGCTCTGGTCGAATGGCGCGAGAGGTAGGGGCAGGAGAGGCGACTCTCGCTACCCCTGTTCTCTAGGGGAAGATTCCCAGGGCGGTGATGGCTTCGGCGACGCGGCCTACACCGACGATATAGGTGGCGGTGCGCAGGTCGCTGTCAATAGGGTCGCTGAGGTTCCGCAGGAGCAGGCGCTCGGAGCCAGCTCACGAGCGCTACACGGAGCGCCTCGGCGTCACGGGCGGTGTCCGAGAGGGAGCGGGCGCTGTCGCGGCACATAAACGCCATGCCTTTCCAGTCGGCGCGAACGGGCAGATCGAGCCAGGTGGGGAGCAGGCCCTTGGCATTGGGTTCCATCTCGGGCGATCCGGCGACGAGCGTGCGGGGCAACGTAATGCGCTGCTTGACTCCCGTGAACTCCAGGCGGTCGGGAAAGACGAGAAGCCAGCCCCAGTCAGGAGTGAACGGGCCACGACGACCCTGGACACGAAGTTCGACAAAGTGACGCGCCAGGGATGCCTCATCGGTGCAGAGCGCCTCAGCGTGGGGCAAAAGCACGGTTCTTGCTCGCGCGGAGCCGAGTATACCCAGCTTGTCGTGGAGCAGATACATCATGCTCCAGCTTCCCACGGTCGCCAGCGCCAGCGGCAGTAGTGGCCCAAAGCTTCTGCGGCCCAGAGTGATAGTCACTCCCTCTAGGATCGTCCGGAACGCGAAGGCGAAATAGATCAACGCAACTATTCCCACGATCAGTGCAATCAGATGCAGAACGTGAACCATTGCTTGGAGCCTGCCCAGACGCCGCCTCACGACGGGAGGTTGCGAAGCCGCAGACACAATAAGGCCATTGGAATGAGACATATGGTTTCATTATAGCTTGATTGTCGCAGGGTACAATGACCGCGTGAAAAATGAGGCTATTCTGGTTGGCATAATCATGGGCAGTGCCAGCGACTGGGAGACAATGCGCCCTGCCCACGAGACACTTGATCAGTTCGGAGTGCTCCATGAGTGTAAAATTGTCAGTGCGCACCGCACCCCGGAGCTACTCAAAGAGTACGCGGAGGGCGCAGAGGGCCGTGGGCTCGAAGTGCTGATTGCGGGCGCGGGCGGCGCGGCCCACCTGCCCGGCATGGCGGCGGCCTTCTCCGTTCTCCCGGTGCTCGGGGTTCCTGTCGAGAGCCTCGCGCTGAAGGGAATGGACTCGCTTCTCTCCATCGTCCAGATGCCTGGTGGGATTCCCGTGGCCACCCTCGCAATCGGCAAAGCAGGGGCAATCAATGCCGCATTATTAGCCGTGGCGATTCTTGCCAACTCCCGGCCAGAGCTGCGTGAGAAGCTCCATGCCTTCCGGAAAAACCAAACCGAAAAAGTGCTGGCGATGGAGCTTCCCCTATGAGTATTTTAAATCCGGGGGCAACCATCGGGGTGCTGGGGAGCGGCCAGCTAGGGCGGATGATGGCGCAGGCGGCGAGTCGGCTGGGCTATAAAGTTGCCTGTTTCTCGCCCGATGCCACTCCGACTCCGTGTGCACAGGTGGGCGCACGCGAGGTGACGGGCAGCTACGACGACTTAGACGCCGTGGCGGCGTTTGCGAAGTCCGTGGACGTAGTGACGTTCGAGTTTGAAAACGTAAGTTCGGCGGCGGCGGAGACGGCGGCAAAGTACGCACCCGTGCGCCCCGGCGGCCATGTCTTACACACAACACAAAACCGGCTGCGTGAGAAGCGCTTTCTCCAGAAGATTGGAGTTCCCACGGCGGCGTTTCAGGCGGTGGAGAGCGCTTCGGACTGCGATGGCTTCCGCTACCCCGCGATTCTGAAAACCGCAGGCTTTGGCTACGATGGAAAGGGTCAACGAAAAGTAGCAAGCGCCACGGAGGCAAAGGCGGCCTTTGTGGAGCTAGGCGAGCAGGCGTGCATCCTAGAGGAGCTGGTGGCGTTTGCGTACGAGGCGAGCATTGTCGCGGTGCGCGGAGGTGACGGCAGCTTTGTCGCCTTTCCTCTGGTGCGAAACGATCATGTCAACCATATTTTAGATCTGACGACCGTGCCACTTGCGGGCAGTGGACAGGCAGAGGCACTGGCCCAGGGGATTTTAGAGGCACTGGAGGTAGTCGGAGTGCTGTGCGTTGAGCTTTTTGTGACTCTGGAGGGGCGGCTTCTGGTCAATGAGCTCGCACCACGGCCACACAACTCCGGGCACTGGAGCATTGAGGGCGCGGCAACCAGCCAGTTC
>NZ_JAYUPA010000102.1:0-19884 GCF_043760365.1 Armatimonas sp. | reverse complement strand
TCGCTTTCACCTCCCCAGGCTCCGGCTCCCTCTTGCCTTTAGGTGAGGGGGATGAGGGGAGAGGTTGGCTCTTATTCGCCCAATAGAGCGCGTAGTTTCCCTCGTGGAGCGCCACTTTGCCGTTGCCCTCAAACGCTAGCGTGTGATCCGTGACGGCATCTAAAAGTGCACGGTCGTGACTGATGACAAGAAGCGTACTGGGAAAAGACTTGAGCGCGTCGGTGAGGGCGTCACAACTCCAGACATCTAAGTGGTTGGTGGGCTCGTCAAGAACTAAAAGATTGGCGGGGGAGAGCACCATCAGCGCCATGCGCAGCTTGCTCCGCTCGCCGCCCGAGAGCGCCGAGATTGGCTTGAAGACATCGTCGCCTGTGAACAGAAATTTTGCTAAGTGACTGCGCGCCTCGGCAATGTTCAGGCCCGCCCTTTCATAGAAAGCTTCGAGCACGATCTCGGCGCCTTCAAAGTCATCCTCGTCTTGTCGGTGCACGGCGACCGTGACACCGTGCCCAAACTTTAGGTAGCCACTGTCTAGGGCTTGTTCGCCGAGAAGCAGCTCAATGAGAGTTGTCTTGCCCGTCCCATTTGGCCCCACAATCCCGATTTTTTGGTCGCGGCGTAGTATGAAGTCCACTTTATCGAGAATCGGCTGCTCGCCAAATTTCTTGCTCGCCTTCTCCGCTACCACGACATTTTCTCCACTGCGCCCCGACGTGGCAAGCTTTGCCTTCACGCCCTGCGGGTCAGAGTCGGGTCTCTCAAGCCTCTCTAATCTATCCAAGCGTTTCTGGCGGCCCATGGCGATGCGCGTGTTCTGCCCCGCCTTATTGCGCCTTATGTACTCCTCGGTTCGTGCAATTTCGGCCTGCTGGCGCTGGTAGAGTTCCAACTGCTCGGTACGCACGCGCTCGCGCTTCTCTTTGTAGAACGTGTAGCCACCGCTGTAGGGAGTCGCACCCGTGGCTTCGACATCCCAGATGGCGTTAGCAGTGTTCTCTAAAAAGCGCCGGTCGTGGCTCACAAGAAGCACGGCGCCGGGGAAGCGCTGCAAGAAGCCTTCGAGCCACTCCACAGCGCGAATGTCTAAGTGGTTTGTCGGCTCATCGAGCGCCAGTACATCCGGTGTGGTGGCGAGTAGCTTCGCCATTGAGAGACGCGTCTTCTCGCCGCCCGAGAGCACCGATACCGGTTTGTCCCAGTCTTTTTCGGGCAAGCCCATCGCCTCCAAAGACGCCAGCAGCGATGCCCTGGCCGCCTCGCCTCCAGAGAACTCGTAGCGATCCTGCGCCGCACCGAGCGCATCGAGCAAGTCCTCACTGTCCGGCTCACTGGCTAGGGCTAGTTCTGCCTCGCGCAGCCGCGTCTCCGCATCGGCCACGCTCGCCAGCGCCGTCTCCGCCTCTTCGAGAATTGTGTTGGAGTCATCGAGACGTGCGATCTGCGAGAGATAGCCAATCCGAATTCCGCGAGCGACACTCACTTTCCCTCGCGTCGGCTCCTCGATGCCTAAGACAAGCCGCAACAGTGTCGTCTTCCCACCGCCGTTCTTCCCCACTATTCCGACTTTTTCCCCCCGCGCCAGCCGCAGCGAGATGCCATCAAGAACCGTGTCCGGCCCGTAGTCTTTCCCTAAATCCGTGATTGTAATGAGGCTCATGCAGAGCGCATTTTACCGTGAAATCAGCCGGGTAGGGGGAAGCGGGTAACCCGTAACCAAGCTGCCATTCCCGACGTATAAGAAGGCTGTGATTTCAGTGGTATTGATTTTTATTCTGAGCGACTAATCTATTTACTTTCTGGCACGATTCTTGCTTGAATTACGAAGTGGTGAGGAGAGTAGAAATGAGAAAAATTCTAGGGCTGGCGATAGTGCTATCGCTATCGGGTACGGTTTGGGCACAGAGTTTCACGGTGGTTCCCACGGCGGCGGTGGGCGTGGACGGAAACTCGGGGACGAATACCCCGATTCGGAGCGTGGCAAGGACACTACAGGTCATTTTGAGCGCGTCTGAGCTCGGCGGGATCTCAGTGGGCGATACGCTTGAAGGAATTGCGTTTCGATTAGACAACACAGAGATAAGCCAGCCACCGTTTGATCTGAACTTTGCAAGCTACGATATTTTCTTAGGGCAGGCGGCACTCACTCCCACAACGATGTCCTCGACATTTGCGGATAACTACCTTGGCGGAACACGCGTGCAGATGCGAAACGGAAGTCTCATGATAGCTCAGGGATCTCTGCCATTTGGGGGTAATCCCAACAGTTTTGGGCCGCAGATAGTCTTCAATTTGAGTGGGGGGAAATATACCTATGTCGGCGGAGATCTGGTTCTTGAACTTCGGCACACGGGTAATGCTGCATCGGATTTCCAGCTAGATGCCTCCCTCAATAATGCCGTTGCCGCTGCTCGGGTTGGTAATACCAGCACCGCTACTATCGAGGATGCAACACTGGGGCCGCGTGTCCCGGTGATGCGCCTTCAGTTCACCAGCATGGCTCCCGAACCAGGAAGCTTGGCGCTATTAGGCCTCGGTGCGGGGATCGGCCTACTGGTGCGCCGCCGGACGTGTCAGGCGTAGCCGCCAGACCAGCCCGACGGCTTCAAAGACGATCCGTTTGCTCATCTTGGAGACTCCGTCTATACGGTCGGTGAAGACGATGGGCACTTCAGTGGCTTTGAAGCCTGCCTGAAGCGCACGCCAGGTCATCTCGATCTGAAACGAGTAGCCATTGGAGCGTATCTCGGGCAAGTTGACGGCTTCCAGTGCTGCACGTCGCCAGCACTTGAAGCCCCCGGTGAGATCCTGAAGCGGAAGTCCCAGAATCGTGCGCGCGTAGAGACAGCCGCCGCGTGAGAGAATGCGGCGGCCCGCCCCCCAGTTGACGGTTCCGCCTCCGGGCACATAGCGTGAGCCAATAACCAGGTCCGCATCGGCAGCCAGCAGGCGGGGCACATCGCACGGGTTGTGGGAAAGATCGGCGTCCATTTGCACCAGGCGGTCATAGTCTCTCGCGAGTCCCCAGGTGAACCCTGCAACATAGGCGCGCCCCAGCCCATCTTTGGTGGTCCGATGTAGCACGTGCACCTGGGGGTCGCTCGCCGCTAGGCCATCCACGAGGGAACCCGTTCCGTCTGGTGAGCCATCGTCCACGATGAGAAGATGCGCCTCAGGGACATTCTGGCGTAGCTGGGTTACCAGGGTTACTACATTTTCTTTTTCGTTATAGGTCGGAATGACGATCAGCGTAGACTCAGACATAAGGCCTTAGTATACCTGGTTACGATACAATGGCATACCATGCGGATTGATGAACTCTTCGGGCGTGCACGTCCTACTATCTCCTTCGAATTTTACCCTCCCCAGAATACCGCCGGAGCGGAGACACTTTTTCAGACCATCCACCAGCTTCAGGCACTCAAACCTGATTTTATCTCTATCACCCGAACAGGCGGAGGAACCGAGCAGACTTTGGAGCTGACGCTGCGTATCCAAAGAGAGCTGGGAATTCGCACGATGTCGCACCTGACGTGCTTGCACCATAACCAAGACGAGATGCGTGCCCACCTGGAGACTCTCTGGGAAGGGGGCGTCCGCAATGTCCTAGCGCTTCGCGGTGACCCCGAGAACGGCCAGTTGGTCTTCAAAGCGCCCAAAAACGGGTTTGCCTATGCCAACGAGCTAGCAAGCTTTGTCGCCGCACACCACAACTTCTGTATCGGTGTGGCGGGCTATCCCGAGGGGCATCCGCAGTGTCTCAACCCGACACGTGATATCGAGACACTCAAGGCAAAGATAGATGCGGGAGCCCGCTTTATTATCACTCAGCTCTTCTTCGAAAATGCTGACTTCCTGCGCTGGCGGGATGCATGCCGTGCCGCGGGAATCACCGTGCCGATTCTAGCGGGGGTGATTCCCATTGAAAATGTCGCCCAGATCAAGCGTTTCGTCACACGCTGTGGTGCGAAGATCCCACAGGAGCTACTATTAACCCTGGAGGCTGTTGAGGCCGATCCTACCACCGTTTACGACGTGGGAATCGGCCATGCAATCGCGCAGTGTCAGGAACTACTGGCAGAAGGGGCAGAGGGGCTGCACTTCTATACGCTCAACAAGAGCAAGGCGACGGCACAGATCTGTGCCGAACTCTCGCGCTAGGGGAGATTAAGCTATCACCGCTGGTAGATGACATTTTTGAGTAGCACGGACTCCAACAGATCGGTCTTGCCATCGTAGAGGAGGAAGGCGTACTTAGCGAGCGGGGCGTGCTGCGAAAAGATCAGTGATGCAAAGGCCTTGCGCCGTGCTCGCTCGTCTTCGTACTCGATTTTAGAGTCGTTAAACCCAGCGAGGATTGCTTCCGCTGCCGCTTTAAGTGCCTCTGCCTCTGTACGCCGAAGTTTATAGAGGGCGAAGTGCTCTTTGGCCTTGACAATGATCTCGAAGTCCCAGCCCGCTTTTGCGAGCCCCGCTTCTAACCCTATCTCGTCGGTGATGCCACCGTCTAAAACAAAGCGGACAATGCTGTCGTAGGTCATGTGCCAGCGCAGGGCGTGCTGGGCAAAGTACCACGCCGACTTAATTTTTAGTAGGGTCTGGCCATCCCCCGAGCGCACGACGACACCTTCTGCATGGTTCCAGTCCTGCACAAGCGAGAGAACTTCATTGATGGCACCGGTCTTGGCCCAGTCGTAGGTCTCGACCAGGCGCAGGCCCAGCTGCATGGCGAGAGACTTGAGCTCGGCAAACGAGAAGTAGCGGAATGGGTCATGCGCGACCGCCCCAAGAAAGATCAAGTCGTCCTCGCCTTCGTAGCGCACGACGATCTGGTTCGCTTTCCCGACGTACTCAAAGAGCAGGGAGCCGTGAGGAAAGAGCATTGGATCGAGAAGGCCGGGGTACTTGGCCTGCGCGACTAGCTCGGCGGCCCTACCGTACTCGCCGCCGTCATACGAGCCGCGCGTACGCAGGAGGATTTGACCGTCCGATAGGACGGAACGGATGAGTAGTGACCCGTCGTGCTTGTGCGTGATCACGGCCTTGCCCGATGCAAGCTCCCGCGCGATCACGCTGTCGTGCGCTGGCCACTCGCCCTGATTGAAGAACTTCGGCCAACCGACCGAGACGATACTTCCGTCCGCGTCGAGCACGGCGGATCGGAACCGTAGCTCCTCCTCCGCCCACTCGTACTTGTTGCGTGCAGGATGCACCAGCACGTGGTCGTTCTCCGCTGCATGCGTCAGAAAGCCGCTCTTGTTTAGCTTGGTTAGTAGCGCTGCCCGATTCATTGTCGCGACTCTCCCCTTCTCTCTCCCGTAGCTCCGTCAGCCCGGGGACATCCTCTACATAGTGATATCGGACCAGCAGCTCAAGCATTGCTAACATTTTTCTCTCCTCTCATTTTCTCTCCACACTTCGTTCTTATCTACTCCTAAGAGCAGGTCAGACCAGGAAAAGTCACGAGGTTGCGCAAATATTCACAGTCTCTATTTTCTGACGACCCGACCGCTGGAATCCGCGAACTCTATCGCGTACGGCTCTCGGTGTGCTAAACGGCTTCCAGTGCCTCTTTTGTGACACGGTGCCGGTAGGCAAACATCTGGATAAGCTGTCGGCGAATAAAGAGCATATTGGCTAGTCTGCCCAGCAGTCCCAGCGGGGGCATGTACGTGATCGTGTCTACCAGCCGACTCTGGTTTGGCCCAAGGGCTTCAAACCGATGCTCATGCTCCCAGAGCGCAAACGGCCCGTTTCCCGGCACCTGGCGATCCACAAAGCGAGACGGCGGCTCGTAGTGAGTGAACTCACAACGCCAGCGCAACGGCAGATAGATTGGTGGCTGAGAGACAATCAGTGTAAACACGGCCCCCGTGAAGAGCTTTTCGGGAGGATTGAGCAGACGTACTTTCGTTCCGGGCGGTGTGATCCGTGTTAGTGCGTCCGTACTATCGTGAAAGCGCCAGAGTGCCTCCTGCGACGTGCTCATTTCAGTAGAAAAAGTCAGTGTGTACATCCGCCTGAACAACGGTGTTGGGTCATCCCGCGTTCCCTTTTTCTAAAGTTCGATCCGCATGCAGCCAACTATTAGAGCTATCAACTATATTTGGGAAGGGTGACGATGCGCATTATTATTAAACCGCTTGGAATGGTCTGTATCGCCGTTGTTTTGGGGGGAGCCTTTGCCGCCGTGGCACTCCGAAAACCTGGCGGGATGGCTTTGAAAACTGCCGGGGGAAATCCGTCCTCAGCACAGAATTTGGTTTCTTCGACGAAGTGGAAATTTTATACGGAAAAAGGTGCTGTAGGCAATATAGCAACCCTCTCAGAGAAAGTCGGGGGCGCCTCACTAACGGGAATGAAAGTTGTCACCGATCAGCCCGGGTTACAGGCATGGAATGTGGGGGTCTCGAATGCACTGGGCGTGGCCTTCAAGAATGGGGAGAAGCTCCAGTTGCGTTTTTGGGGACGCTCCTCCTCACGCTCGCAGATCACGATCATCCTACAGCGCAATGTGCCCGGCTTTCCAGACTGTTTTAAGCGGACTATTGCTCTGACCTCAGAGTGGAAAGAGTACCAGTACGAGATCGTGACAACCACCATGGCGCAGTGGGAATCTATGATTGCGATCCACACGGGTTTTCGTGCTGGGGCAGTGGAACTGGTTGGCGCGGAACTCGTTCGCACGTGAAAATTCAACTTGAGACCACCAGTGGGGGCCTACTTGCTGCCCTTGGTGTGTTCGCTGGGGGAGCACTACTGGTGCGGACGCGTGAGCCAATCCGGGTAACCACACCTGCCTCTCACACGGTCACAAGCCCTGCCCCCGCACTCGTGCCTCCACCCAACGCCGCTGGCCTCGCGACGTTCGCAGAGGAGTTCAACGGTAGCACACTGAATACCGACAAGTGGATTGACTCGTACCCGGATGGGGTGAGAACGCACTCCAACCATGAGCAGCAGTACTACTCCACAAACGGCTACACGCTCCGTGAGGGCAAGCTCATCTTCATTGCCCGTCGTCAAGCGGCGGGTGGGATGCCTTATACCTCCGGGATGGTCGCCTCCTACGGTAAGTTTTCTCAAAAGTATGGCCGTTTTGAGATTCGTGCGAAGTTTCCTAAAGGCAAAGGACTCTGGCCCGCCTTCTGGCTCTTGCCGACAAACAAGGCTTGGCCACCAGAGATTGATATTCTGGAGTTCCTGGGACACGATCCTACCTGTGTTTATTTTACTAACCACTGGCGCGCCAGCTCTGGAAGCGTTCCTAACCAGCAAGGACGGCTCCGTGGCCCGGATTTCTCCAAAGATTTCCACACATTCACCCTGGTCTGGAAGCCTGATGCGCTGATCTGGAGTGTGGATGGGGTGGAGCAGTTTCGCACCCGTGAGCATGTCCCCCAAGAGCCCATGTACCTTCTGGCGAATCTGGCTGTCGGCGGCGACTGGCCCGGTTTCCCAGATAAAACCACGCCCTTTCCCGCTCAAATGGAGGTTGACTACATTCGTGCGTGGCAACTGTGACAAAAGCGAGAAAAAATCTGGCACTATTACCGATAAGTATTCATCATAGAGTATGGAATCATGAGAGGTAACTCTGATCCTTTTTGAGGAAGATCTAACACACTATGCTGAAACGACGACATTTTCTCGCGGTTTGTTTACTGGCCACCTGTGCAGCCGCCGTACCTGCAATCCTGGCACAGAGCGGAGAGCTACTCGTGGACGATCAGGGCTGGGCTCTGGCCACCACAAATGCGATGGATGGGACGATGGAGGTGCTGACCGATGGGGGTTCCCATCCCCCTATCTATGAAATCAATGTTCTACGTCCCGGCAACGGGGTCTATGATCTGCATCTGGAAAAACCAGTACCCGCCGATGTTCTCGCCGCGAATAAACCGTTTGTGCTTCGTTTCAAGGCGCGTGCAGGAAGGCCCCGGAAGATCCGAACGGCGCTGCAAGATGCTCAGGCGGAGCCTTGGGCCCATGAGGTCGCCCTGACGAAAGACTGGCAGGAGTTTCGGCTTCCCGTTAAGACGGATTCCATCCCGAAATCGCCCGCCGTCATGGCCTTTCAGGTTGGGGGAACCAGTGGCGAAGTTATCATTACGGACATAAAGCTAGAGCGCTCGTGACCCATCTCGCCAGAGCCAGCGCAGTGCATCGGGGAGAGCTGCCCGTCCGTGGCGGTCGCCGTGGAAGCCATTGCCAAAAACAAACTTGTAGTCGTAGCTGCCAAAGGCGAGGGCTTTTGCCATCTGCTGGTTGGAGAGGGGCCAGTTGCCCGCCTTGTTATCCAGGTCATTGGCACCGTCTTGTAGGTACACCCGAATCGGCTTGGGCTCGCCTTTCTGGTCCCAGCCGCGCCTGTCGCGGATAATCGCCGGGTAGGTATTTCCCCCCGCGACACCCGTCGGTCCGCCCTGTAGGTTCGTGAAGCTTCCCACCCAGCTCAAGACTTTGGAGAACTGGTCGGGGCGCTCCCAGGCCAGCGTGAAGGCGCAGATCCCGCCGCTGGAGATTCCCGCCACCATCCGCCCCGCCGCGTCTTTTCGGAGGTTGTAGCTCCGGCTCACTTCTGGCAGGATCTCGTCCACGATGAGCTTGGAGAAGCGGTTCGAGACCGTGTCGTACTCCACGGAGCGGTTGTTGCCATTCCAGCCGTTGACAGGCGTCTCGTCGCCCTTGTGGCCCGGTGCGATAAAAATCGCGAGGGAGACGGGCAGCTCGCCTTTGTGGATCATGTTGTCCAGCACGACCGGGACGAAGTCTTTGTAGGAGTGGCCGTCCATGAAGAGCATCACGGCGGCGGTCTTGCTGGCATCGTACTGCGCGGGCACGTAGACCCACCAGTTACGCACCGTCCCTTCGTAGACCTTGCTTTTCCAGGCGGACATCTGTGTCAGCTTGCCCTCAGGGACGCCGGGCTGCTTCTTGCTCTCCGGTGGGCTCGTGTAGACTTCCAGCTCCCCGCCACCCCGCGCCTTGCCCCCGACCTCGAACTTCCAGCGGGTGCCAAAGCCCTCGGGAAGCTCCGCCGCTGCCGCCCAGATCGTCGAGCCGCTAATGGGCTTGAGTGCCAGCGACCACGCGCCATCGTCGCTGACCAGCTTCGGCTCCGGCTCACCCTCGGCTAGCTCTATTGCAAACACCACTTTGAGCTCGTCGGTCTTGAGCGCCCCCCGCTTGAGGTTCTCGGCTCCGAACCACTTGCGCAGGGGCTCGGCCAGGCTCGCGCTTGGTTTCGCGGCACTCAGGGCTGTACGGAAAGTGTTGATATTCATAGGCGGCTGCGCCGGTGAAGCCAGCGCGATCAAAGGAAGAAAAGGAAGAAGTAACATAATGCCCCTCAGTTCGGCACAAGGGTACAGTTTCCCTCTTAGTGATCTGTCAAGCGGGCCTGATCAAAGAAAATCGTCACGCGCTCCAGGTGTCCGACATTTTGCGACGCGATCACGAGCAGGTTCTTCGTGAGCTGCTGCGTGAGAGTCTGCCGCGCCGTCTTCCCCGCCGACTTCTCCGCACTCACAGTTCCCTTCTTGGTGAGCTGCCCCGTCCGTGCCGCCACAAAGCCACTTTGCAGTGCCGCCGCATCTGTTGCCAGAGTATTGCCCAGCGCTGCCGTGTGCCGCTGCGCCGCCAAGACAAAGCGTGTCATGAGAGGCTCGATCTGCTCCAGCGAGGCGCGGGTGTACTCGCTCAATCCGGCTGGAAAGAACTCTAAATACCCTGGTGTCAGCTTGTTGCCGCCGAGCGCATCGCGGATCACTCCCTCCTTGCGGGTAACAAACTGTCCAAAGGCCGTCTTTGCCTGCGCCATGGTCTGCGTCATTCCCGTGCGCTGATTGCTCGCGGTGTCCTCGCGTTGTGTGGCTTGCGCGAACACATCAAACGCTGTCTGAGTGGCAGTACGCATCGCCGACAAGCTTCCATCGGTGTTGGCAGCGCTCAGGCGATCCAGATGGTCTTCTGCAAACGACAGAAGCTCGCTGTCGGCGATCTGACGATTGTCAAAGGGGTCTGCAAAGTAGGTTTTCAAGTTTTTCATCATCGTCTTCCTCAGAGCAGGGCAATCTCCTGAAATTGTCACTGGCTCTTGCTCTCTGACAAAGCACTCTGATAAAAGTTGCACCTGCCTTTGCTGTGTCGCAAAGACTAATGAGCAAATGTGCAAGGTGGCTCGTTGAACAACGAAGGCACGTGAAAATTTCGAAACTATTCTTTGTTGCCTGACGGATGGCCGTTTTGGTTTCGTGCGGACGGGTTTGGACGGATATGTGTCGGCGGCTAAATGGGCCCGCTGTTGCGACAAGACCCATAAATGGGCCTGATTCAGGTACGGGGGCGGCGGTGATCTGTGAGGATAGAGAGGCCAAGCCCAAGCACGATCTGAAGTGCGATGCCCGTTTTGTTGACAATCCAGTGGCGTTCCGTCATCTCATAGTCGCCCAGATGACCACCAGGCTCTTCGGTCGTTCTTGGGGAACTCCAGACAGGACGATAGGTAGGAAGATAGCCGAACCACTCGCGGTCAAGCTGGTTTTTGTGGTAACCAGCAGCGAGCTTTGTCCCAGCGCTCCAGGTACCGACCTCGCGCCACGGTGGCACAAGAAGCGTCAGTGTGACAATCGCAGACGTGATCCAGAAGCTTTGTCGCGTTATGAGGGAAATTAGGAGTCTCGGCATGGGATCAAGCCTCGTTTTCGGTTTCTTGCTCCTGCATCGCTTGTGTCTGAAATGTCAGCAATTTACCACCGCCTTCGACGAGCAGGTGGTACTTGTGCCAGACATTGTCCTCGGGGCCGTTGTAGATACGCTTACCGCACCAGTTCACTGGGAAACTTGTACCCTCTTTGCCGTCGTGGTGGGGATAGGTGATTTGGAAAGCCATCGGGTCGAAGCCATCTAGCTCGGCCATCTCCCATTGCCCGCCTTGCTTGCGCCGAATCACCTCGCCGACATAGACCCCAAAGCGCAGTGCCTGCCGGGCAATGGCCTCGTCTGTGAGCGGAGTCCTGGCATGCTGCTCATGAAGCCTCCCCAGAATCTCCTCAACTTTCATCACCGATTTAGGGCTGTAGTTGAGAGTCACGCCGAACTCGGTCTTGGCATTTTGAACCGCAAACGCCGCAATATCTGCCATCGCCGCCGCAAAGCCCTCGGGAGTTTTAACGGCTTCATCAGGCGGAAGCATTTTCTTTCGCCGTGCCCCGCGCCAGATTGCCCGAAGCACCAACATCGAAAAGCACAACAGAATCGCGGGGATGAGCCAGGAAGGGAGCACGTCAGCCGTCTTCCTTCTTGCCCGGTTGTTGCGTTTGATACTCTTTGAAGAGGCGATCAAACTCTTTACCTTTTTGATCGAATTGTTTGAACCACTGGTTTGCAAGTGACATAACAATTGCCATGGGAATCAGGCCGATTCCGAATCCGAAGTCTGCGGTCACACCAATCAGGCTTACGATTGCTGCCAAGGCAAGAACTGCTGCAACAATGGCTTTTGGTTTCCCAGCATGATCCAGAGCTTGGTGCTGTTTGGCAGAGGAAGCCTCCTGGATACCATCCGGGTGCATATTTAGGAAATTGGTAACGCTTTTATCAAGGGACTTTAATAGATAGGCAGCCCCTGTGGTGCTGGCAAGAAACAGGCAGAGCCAGAGCATTTTACCTCCATTAGTATGGCGAACCCGCCGTCACAACCAGGCCCATTTATGGGTCTTGCCGCAACAGCGGGCCCATTTATGCGCCCGGAATTATAAAGCCGCGATGATCGCGTCGGCCATTTCGGCGGTACCGACGGCGGTGGGGTCGTTGCGGTCGGGTTTCATGTCGTAGGTGACATGGGTTCCTTCGGCGATGACCTTCTTGATCGCGGCCTCCAGACGGTCGGCGGCGGCATCTTCTTTCAGGTACTTGAGCATCAAGTAGCCCGAGAGAATCAGCGCGGTGGGGTTCACTTTGTTCTGATTTTTATACTTTGGCGCGGAGCCGTGGGTCGCCTCAAAGAGCGCACAGTCTGCTCCGATATTGGCACCCGGCGCAACACCTAAACCGCCGACGAGGCCAGCGCCTAGATCGGAGAGAATATCGCCGTAGAGATTGGGCATCACAAGAATGTCATAGTTTTCGGGCTTCTGCACGAGCTGCATACACATCGCGTCCACCAGCCACTCGTCGTAGACAATCCCAGCAGCTTTTCCGGCACAGTCGGCCATCGTCGGGTCGGGCTGGGCAGGGAGCGGTGTGCCGGGCGCGAACGTGGCTCCGTAGGCGGCGGCGACTTCGCGAGCGATCTTGTAAAACATGCCGTCGGTGTACTTCATGATGTTGGCCTTGCAGACCGCCGTCACTTTTTTCCGGTTGTTCTCGATGGCGTACTCAAACGCAACTTTAATAATCTGGCGCACGCCGGTCACCGAGAAGGGCTTGATCGAGATCGCGGAATCTGAGCGAATCTTGCCACCCGCCATCTTGATGATTAAATCGGCCTCCTCGCTGCCCAAGTCGTACTCGACTCCGGCGTAGAGGTCCTCGGTATTCTCGCGGACGATCACAATATCAATGTCATCGTAGCGGGAGCGGACACCCTCGTAGGTCTTGCAGGGGCGGATACAGGCGTAGAGATCTAGCTCTTTGCGCAGGGCGACATTCACGGATCGGAATCCGGTGCCAATGGGCGTGGTAATCGGGCCCTTGAGCGCCACTTTATTCTTACGGCACGATGCGAGTACGTTATCGGGAAGCGGCGTTCCTGCCGTCTCCATGATGTCCACGCCCGCCTCAACCACATCCCAGTTAAACGACGACCCACTGGTCGCCACGGCTGCCTCTAAAACCCGCCGCGTTGCCTCAACCAGCTCCGGGCCGGTCCCGTCTCCACGAATCAGTGTCACATTATGAACTGCCACAATTTGCTCCTAAAAAGTTTCGTTGCCCGCGTGTTGCGAGCCTTCAGGAGGCATTGTACCAAATCAGACGAAGAGTTGGCGCAGAGGAAGTGCAAATCCGGGCAAAGACTCCAGGTCGCTCAGCGTGTCGGCTACCGTCAGAACCTGAGGTGCTTGTTCAAGCCGATGGACACTCAGACGCTTCGTGCGCGGCTCCAGATGAAGTGCCACCTGAACCCCGAAGCTCAGCCAGAGCGCAATCTTATCCGCCATCTCCTTTGCCGTATCACCGGGAGAGCGCGTCTCCAGCACTAGATCGGGAACGAGAGAGACATAACCTGCGCCGGGTTCTCCACTCAGCCTCGCTTTTTTAATGAAGGCAAAGTCGGGTGCGAGCACTGTGTCCGGGTTGCGCGAGAGCCGAAAACCCGTCTCGGCGGCATAGCCGCGTCCCAGATCATGAAGACGGATGAAGTAATTCAGCTCGGTAGCCAAATCCATCGTGTATGCGCCGTGCGCATCGCCAGCGGGGGCCATTTTTCTCAGTTTTCCTCGGAGCAGTTCATAGCGTAGCGGGGCAGGGAAGGCCGCCAGCTCTTCGGCTGTTGTCCAGCGAGTATTGGGAGCAGACATGGCGTATTGTACCAAACCTCTATCCGAATTGAGCTTCTGCCGAAGATAGAAACATGCGTCTGAAAACTGTTGTTGCCCAAGAGAGCGCTGTGCGCTACACCGTCCCGCTCACTGCCACCAGCACGCCTTTGAGGATTCCCATATCCATCGAGGAAACGTGCCAGCCGAGTACGCTCAAGAAAGTAACCCCCCCCCTTGTCCATCCTAAGCGCCTCGCTGTGATTTCCGGTGTCTTTTTGCTGAGCATCGGCACGCTGCATCTGCTCACTGTCAATGAGTTACCGGTCTTTCCGAAGCCACCAAGTGCGCTGCTACACCGGCCTCTGAGCCGTGGTGCCTCCGACTATCTGACGGCGGCAAAGAGCCTGACTAGCTCCGATGTCTATCAAGGAACCTGGACACTGCAACTGCACCGTCAGTTGGTTAAAGACAACCAGCTTCCGCTTACTCTGATCCATAAAGCGGCTCAGCAAAAACAGAGCAATGAGTTTCATCTACGAAGTGATGTCACTCAGCTCCTCAAGGCGGAGTTTGTTGTTGCACGGGCCGATAGCAAGCGGGCTCAGGCAGTGGCAGCGCTCACGGATTTTGTGCGGCTGCACTCGCTGAACGCTCGGAGCGCAACGGACACGATCTTCATTCACCCACGAGTGCTGAGCTGGCTTGGGGAGGCGCTGAAGCAGGGGAAGTTTTCGGTGGCAGAGAGTGCACCGCTCCGGGAAGCCTTGAGCGATGCGCTCACCGTGGAGCCGAACTGGCGCGGCTTTGCTGCAAGCGCGAAGTACCGTGCCGCTGTGAATGAACTCCCAACACTCTTGGAGGGGCGGCCTATCTCCGCCTACGAGAGCCGCTACACTGCCAATCCTGACAAGCTAAACTGGGACAACCTAGTCAATGGCCGCAAGCTGGGGCAAGCTCTGAGCCAGGCTCAGCGCCAGGGCGCAATCCTACGCTACGGCTCGCAGGGGATCGTGGACTCGGGGACGGCCTATCTCGATGCGCTGGAGAAGCAGGTTCTCGGCGAGCAGGTCACTCTGCCGCCGCTTCCACAGATTCCTGGCGCGGAGTTTCTGGGTGGAGAACTCAAGCAAATACCCGAAACACGGAAGTTATTTGGGGAGTGCCAGAAGTATCTCCAGGAGCTTCTCCAGAGCCTGGGAGTGCAGATGTATCAGGGCAGAACTCTTCTCTCTGGAATGATTGGGGGGCTCTGTGAAGGAATTGCGATGGCCCCCGCCGAGCGCACCGTGGCGCATCTTACGGCTGCGCAGGCCCGTGCAGCAGCCACGCGGCTGGAGAGCCTGATGGCGAAGCGCACAACACTAGAACAGGTGCTTGCCGATGAGTTAGCGACCACACAGGAGCAGCTCCGGTACTACGCTGACCCACGGGCGCAAGAGCAGTTTTGGGGGCGGATTCCAATCGTACGGATTACCAATGAGGCTATGATCCAGCGCTACCAGCAGGTCATGGAGCAGTTTCGAACCGAGGCCACTCAGCCTTTCCAGAAATTTCGACAAGGCAGCGACTTCTCTGCAAATCCCTACGATCCCCTGATGATTCTTGCGGCTCAAAATGTGCCAAATGTCATACGTGCCTCAACGACTTACACATGGCGCACTGTGCTTGCGCGAAGGCTTCTACTCAAGCTGACACTTCACGCATGGCAGAAAGAGCACCACGGGGTGTTCCCTCAAAATCTTTCCGAACTGGTGACACAAGGCTATCTGAAGGCGCTCCCCGCCGACGCTTTCTCAACGTCCGGCCACGATGATTTTCGCTACGACCCCGCAACGAGCAAGGTCTGGAGTGTGGGCTGGGATGGAACTGATCAACACGGTGTGGGGGATGATACTGTCACGACGCTCTTTGGGGCATGAAGTGTCTTCCCTTTGCTGGGTAGAATAAGCGAGGGGACTACGAAATGGTCATTGCAAGTAAGCGACGCATGCCGATTTTCGCGGCGCTGGCAGCGGGAATTCTGACGGTGGAGTGGGGGATTTCCCACTCTCTCGCATTTTCCAAAGAGAGCCTTTTGCCCTACGCAGTGCTGGCTGATCTGGTGGTTATTCTGCCCATGGTCTACTACTTTCTTGTGCTGCGTCCCACCAAACGAGCACCTCTGGAAGCCGCTCCCGTGGCTGTTATTGGCTCGCTGATCGCTGCTGTCTTGCTCACGGCACGGCACGAAGTGGCAGATCTGGTGCTCTGGTCGGGGATTCTGGCAGAGCTTGCGGTACTGGTCTTCTTGGGGCAGAAACTTCACACTGCCGCCCACCAGTTCAATGCAGCAGGGAGAGCAGACGATCCCTTGCTCCGCCTGGAGGCCATGCCCGAGCGCTGGGTGCGCCTGCTGGGGTTGGAGCTGATCGTACTCTACTTCGCTTTTGTCGGGCCACGTGTGCGCCGCACGAGGGCTGAAAACGAGTTTGGCTACACCGAGAAAAGTGGCGTGGGGGGGCTGCTCTTTGCGCTGGGCTTTGTCACCGTGGTCGAGGGGTTACTGGTGCATGTTCTCCTACGCCAGTGGCATCCGGTGGCGGGCTGGATCTTCACGGGGCTCCATGTCTACACGCTACTGTGGCTCGCCGCCGCCTACCAAGCGGCTCGCTTGCGTCCAGTTGTGGTATTTACGGACACCCTGCTCTTTCGTTTTAGCTTGCTATGGACGGCAGAGATTCCCCGCAGCAAAATTGCCGCAGTCGAACCTATAAAAACCATGCCCGAAGACAAGACGATTCTTCGGGCGGTATTTGGGGACGAGCCCCAGCTGTTATTGACGTTGACGGAACCCGTCGCTGTGCGGGGGCTGTTTGGTATCTGCAAGCGTGTTTTACAGATCGCGCTCTCTGTGGACGAGCCGGAGAAACTACAAGCAGCGCTTCGTTAAAATCGAACCCCGACACGTAGCCCAAGGCCGCTTGGGTCGTTGTTCTTAATGCGGCTGATAAAGCTATAGTCTGCCTCAATAAACAGCGCGTCTTTCTGGTAGCCCAGACCAACCTTACCGCCAGGGCCGTAGCCTGTGCTGTGCGTGGTTCCACTGGAAATACGCCGCTGGTAGATCCCAACGCCGAGCACTTGATAGATACCTTGGGTTGTGATCGGCAGGATATTTGCTTTCCAGCTCATTCCTAGACCTTGGAGTACAGAGACTCTTGTGACCGCAGCTGCTCCGGTACCAGTGGCTGTCCTGTGGCGGTTTGTGTCCAGATAGATTGAGGCGAGGTTAAGAAATGTACTGCCTTTGAGGTGAGGAGTGTAGGCAAAACTAGTGCTAGCGTGACGGTCGTTGTCGGAACCACCAGGGTAGAAAGAGCCTGCGCTGACGCTGAAGTTTCGGATTGGTTTTGTGCTCTGGGCTAGAGACGGCAAAACAAGAGTGCCAAGCAGAGCGGGAGCACTAAGCAGAGTGAGTAAGAAAATACGTGACATAAAAAAAATAATACCCCCTCTCGCCTTGTTTAGCGAGAGGGGGCTTAGGGGAGTGCTTACCGTCGCGGACGGAAGCGGGCCTTCGGAAGATCGTCGCCGTCTTCTTCCACGGGCTGCACCACGGGGTCGAGAGCGGGCGAGGACGCCGTGACATCTTCACGACGCGGGCCACGGTCACGGTCTCCGCCACGGAAGCCACCGGGGCCACCGCGATCACCACCGGGGCGCGGGCCACGGTCACGGTCTCCGCCACGGAAGCCGCCGGGGCCACCACGGTCGCCACCGGGGCGTGGGCCACGGGGCGGACGACCTGGTTCGGGGCTGGCCGGATCGAAGGGAGTATCGAGGTCACGCGCGGTGGCGTTCACTCGGCCCTGGCTATCAATCTCGGTAATGCGCACTCGGATCGTGTCACCGATTTTGAGATTCTCCTCAGGACGGCTCGGGGGTGGGTCGGAGAGCTGGCTGACATGAACCAGCGCGTCTTTCCCCCCCGGCAGCGCAACAAACGCACCGAACTGGAGGAAGCGCACCACTTCACCATCGTAGACCTCACCCGGAGTGAGAGTCTTGGTCATGCCCTCAATGATGGCACGGGCCGCGTCTCCCGATGTGCCGTCAACGGCGGTGATGTGCACCAGACCGCTCTGCTCAATATCAATCTTCGCACCGGTGTCTGCGGTGATCTTCTTGATGGTCTTGCCACCCGGGCCGATGATCATTCCGATCTGCTCGGGGTCAATCTGCACGGTGATAATACGCGGAGCATACTGGCTTGCTGTCTTGCGGTACTCGGGGATCGCCTCGACAATCTTGTCCAGAATGTAGAGACGGGCCACGCGAGCCTGCTCAAAAGCGTCCACAAAGACGTGGCGTGGGATGCCTTGGATCTTGGTGTCGAGCTGGAGCGCGGTGATGCCCACTGCGGTTCCGGCCACCTTGAAGTCCATGTCACCGGAGAAGTCCTCCATGCCCTGGATGTCCGTGAGCACCGCGAACTTGTCGCCCTCGTTGATCAGGCCCATCGCGATTCCCGCAACCGGAGCCTTGATCGGAACGCCCGCATCCATGAGCGCGAGGGTCGAGCCACAGGTAGACGCCATAGACGTGGAGCCATTGGACTCCATCACGTCCGAGGTCAAGAGTGTCGTGTAGGGCCAGTCCTTGCCTTCGGGAAGCACGGGGATCAGCGCACGCTCCGCAAGCGCACCGTGCCCGATCTCACGCCGCCCCGCGCCGCGCAAAGGACGCGCCTCGCCGACAGAGTAGGGCGGGAAGTTGTAGAAGTGCATGTACTTCTTCTCGCCGTCTTCCTCAAGCGTGTCCACCATCTGCGCATCGCCCGGCGAGCCGAGGGTGAGCGCCGTGAGAACCTGGGTCTGGCCACGAGTAAAGAGCCCGGTGCCGTGTACACGCGGCAGGAGGCCCACTTCGCAGGTGATCTCGCGGATATCTTTGGTTCCACGGCCATCAGGGCGCTTGCCCTCGGTGACAATCAGATCGCGGAGCTGCTCTTTAACGACTTTATCGGCGAGCTCTTTCAGATCGCTGATGTTGTTGGGGTACTCGGGGGTGAGCTTCTCAACGACGCCATTAATCAAGATCGTCAGACCGGCCTCGCGGCTGGCTTTGTCGGGATCTTGCAGGCCGGTGCGCAGCTCAGCGGAGAAGCGCTCGCGGATTACCGCAAGAATCTCTTTGTTGTACTCGTGGAGCTTAATCTCGCGCTTGGGCTTGCCCACCATCTCGCGCAGCTTCTCGATGGCGGCGCACTGGGTCTTGATGACTTCGTGGGCGACATCAAAGGCTTCGAGCATCTTGGCCTCGGTTACCATGTTGGCACCGGCTTCAATCATTAAAATCGCCTTGGCAGTTCCGGCGACAACCAGATCAAGGTCGCTGGCCGCGATGGCGTCCTGGCTGGGGTTGATCAAAAACTCGCCCGCCTCGTTCATTCCGACACGTACACAGCCAATCGGTCCGGCCCACGGAATATCTGAGATATGCAGCGCCGCCGATGCCCCCAGAACGGCGTAGACATCGGGGAGGTTCTCCATCTCAACGGAGAGAGGCATCACGATTACCTGGGTCTCGTTGCGCATGTTCTTGTCGAACAGCGGGCGCAGCGGTCGGTCAATCAGGCGGCAGGTGAGAATCGCTTTCTCGGAAGGGCGGCCACCGCGCTTGACAAAGCCACCAGGGATTTTTCCCACGGCGTACTTTCGCTCTTCGAAGTCGCAGGTGAGGGGAAAGAAGTCGAGGCCACTCTTGGGCTCACCACTCATCGTGGCGTTACAGAGAACGTAGGTATCGCCTACTTTGACGACCACGGAGCCGTTGGCCTGCTTGGCTAACTTCCCCGTTTCAATGGAGACCACGCGACCATCAGGAAGCGTGAACTCTACAGACTGCACGGACATAAATTTATTACTCTTTTCTTACAACGCTAGACGCTAGAGGTGCCCGCTGAGGGGCAGTAGGTGCCCAAAGAGGGCAGAAAAGCACAAAGGGTGCACCGCTTACTTGTCGCGGTGCACCCTTTGTACTCGGGTCGCGAACGCGCCCCTTAAAGCTTTGTGCGGATTGCGAGCCGTTGGCACAGGGTGCGGTAGCGCTCGATATCCGTGTTGGCGAGATAGACCAGCATACGCTTGCGGCGGCCAATCAGCAGAAACATCCCACGGCGGGAGTGGTGGTCTTTTTTATTGATTTTCAGGTGCTCAGTGAGCTGGCTGATACGCGCGGACATCAGCGCAATCTGAACATCCGGAGAACCCGTGTCGCTCTCGTGAGTCTTGTACTCGGCGATCACATTCGCCGTTTTTTCTAAGGGAAGGGGCATGGGGGTTACTAACTCCTCTAAAGGGTTTTTTATAATGAGCCTGCGCTTCCGCCCCCCGGCGGTGAGCCGCACGCCTGTTTCGTACTG
>NZ_JAYUPA010000101.1:0-2319 GCF_043760365.1 Armatimonas sp. | reverse complement strand
ATACTCTACACGCAGCCAGTGGCACAGCAGCCTCAGCAAGCTAGTGGGATGAACAAGGCCGGGCTGGCCGCGCTGATCTCCGGGATCGTCTTGGTGGGTGTGGCGGGCTTTCTCTTCGCCAAGAGCTCCGGCGTTCTCAATGCCCAGAAGCCGATGAGCCCGACGGGAGCCGTGATCAACGCGCCCAATACCCAGACCGCCCCGGCTCCGATTCTGAGCGCCCCTCAGCCCCAAATGCCGAAAGCTCCCATTCTCAAGCCACCTGGCACGGTCGGTAACCCCATGCCCGCCGATGTGATCGCATATCTACGCTGGTTAAAGTGGTTTGAGGGGGAGAGGCATCGACTTGAATCAAAAAATGAGGGTGAAGTTATGCCAATGTTAATGACGGTGATAAAAGACCTTATGGCAGGTGAATCTCTCGGATTGCTTGATGGTACTTTTGAAAGTGGTGAAAAACCGACAAAGCCTGCCCCAAATTATTCAGAAGATATAAACAAGGTTATTGGCGAATGGAACCAAGCATCATCAGTATTCAAGCAAAAAATGCCTCCTGATCCCTGTGCTCCTTTAGCTACATCTTACAGTCAATCAATAGATGCATCTGTGCAATCAATGTCTAGTATTCTGAGCGGATTCAGCGCAACATTACAAAAAATGAAGGATAGTAATGGTGATACAAATGTTGCGACGGGTGCATTGAAAAATTTAATGGGTGAGAAAAATTCAAAATCATCTTCTCATAACATAGATGCACTGTATCGTGGTGCCAATGCCGCGCTAGATGCTGTCCGCAACCGCTACACTGATATCCCCTTGGATATTAGTGGGAGTAATTTCCAAATCGTGTCCGAAGGATCTAGCCTTAGTATTCCAGGACTTGGAATGTAGAGTACAAAAAAGCCCGGCACCGTGTGGTGCCGGGCTTTCCTCTTGGTGGAGTGCGCTTAGAACCGGTAGCCGATGCGGAAGTTGATACCCCCTAGGTCCGTGCCATTGGCCTTCTGGATCATCGTGGAGTCGAGCTCCCCAAGCCAGCCATTGTTGAGTTCGTAGCCGATTCCGAATTTGCCGCCTATCTTGCTCACACTGCCGCCTGCCTTGAACGTGTAGGTGCCGACGCCGACGGTGGCATAGGACTTACCTGCGGCATTGGCGGAGTCCAGATAGAAGCGTCCGCTGACACCAACACCGGTCAGGCTGGTCGTCACCCCCCCTGTTTTCTTACTGTTATAGTCCAGAAAGATGCCGTAGACTGTCGGGTTGGTCGCTGCGGTTTTCATAAAATCGTAGCCGACACCCAGCGCAGTGCGTTGCTTGTTAGTCCCCTTGCTTGCGGAGAAAATCCCCGCTAAGACGCGGATCGGCTTCTCTACGGTCATTGCATCGTCCGCCGCGAGCGCGGAACCCATCGGTGCCAGAATTGCCACACCCAGAGTGAGTAGTGTTGCTAGTTTCATCTATTATTTTTGCCTCCAGAGGTATAAGTGAGGCCCATTGTTGGGGCCTCACGTCTGATAGGACACTAAAGAAAGGGAAAAGTTTCCAATAATCTCTTTCCTAATACGGACCACGAATATGGCTTGCGACGTGCTCACTATAGAACGCTGAAAGCTGCTGATGCAGCGACGCCGGGAGACGCGGAAGCTCGCTGACGGACACATTACTCTCGACTTGCCCCAGGTGGGTCGCACCGGGAATGAGCGTTGCTACTGCGTCGAAGTCTAAGATCCAGCGCTGAGCGAGCTGGGCAAGAGTCCACCCCTCGGGGACAAAGGACTTGAGTCCGTCTGCGAGTGCAACACCGCGCTCGAAGGGCAGACCGGCAAAGGTCTCCCCGACATTGAACGCCCCGCCATCGCGGTTGTAGGTGCGGTGATCGCTGGCGGCAAACTGGGTCTGCGCCGTGTACTTGCCGGAAAGCAGCCCCGATGCCAGCGGAAGCCGCACGATCAGCGCGATATTTTTTGCTTTCGCTTTTTCAAAAAGCGCAGTGATGGGTTTTTGCCGAAAGAGATTGAAGATGATCTGTAGCGAGGCGAGCCCGTCTTGCTCCAAACAGAGTAGGGCCTCCTCCATGCTCTCGACACTCACCCCGAAGCGCGCGATAAGCCCCTCGCGCCGAAGCTCGCGTAGATGGGTAAATACCTCGCCCTGGCGGAGTGCTTCCGTGGGGATGCAGTGGAGCTGTGTCAGATCGAGCCGCTCGGCTCCTAGCCGGGTGAGTGAGTCGGTCGTGTGCCGACGCAGGGTCGTGTAGGAGAAATTCTCCAACCCGCCCGGATCGCCGCGCCGCCCAAGCTTGGTGGCCACAAAGAC
>NZ_JAYUPA010000100.1:0-2319 GCF_043760365.1 Armatimonas sp. | reverse complement strand
TCTCCTTTAGAGTTGCTTTCCCCCTTCGTGCCCGTTCCCTCAATCCTAATTGATCGCTTACTTCCCCGGCTCACCGACACCGAGCTGCGGGTTCTCTTAATCGTAATACGACAGACCTTGGGCTGGGTGGACAGTGAAGATTCCAATCAACAGGCGCGCAAGCGACGCGATTGGATCAGTCAGAGCCAGCTTATGGGCAGGACAGGCAAGAGCCGCGACTCGGTAAGCCGGGCAGTGGGAGCCCTTGTTGATGCGGGCTTGGTGGTAGTCGAGAAGTCCTCAGGAGAGCTACTTACCAGCGCCTATGACCGCAAGAAGGCTCGTACACGACTCTACTACCGTTTGGGCGATCCGTGGTTTCAGAGAGGGGAATCGTCGTGAAAATCTACCCAAAAGACAACCAGCAACGACTCTCCCTAGATGATAAAGATGGGCCACAGTCTCAGAATAATAGGCCAGAGTGTCAGACGGAGCGTGTACGTAGTTTTGACACGACAAAAGAAACTCTAGACAAAAGAGTTTCTATGTCAGAGATTCAGACACGGGAGAGCAGCCCCCTCAGGGAGGCTGCTTCCTCCCGCTCTGAATCGAATACAGACAGGCCAGAGTCGAGGGGAGACCAGCACAGACCTAAGAACTTGGTATCAGCTGTTCGTTTGTTGTTTCCTGCTCGGCAGAAACTCTACAGCGTGGATGGGCTTGGACGGCGTAGCGAGATTGAGACGGGGCACATGAGCGAAGGGGCATACCAGGCGCTTCTGGAGGCTTGCCAGAATCCGATTCGCTTCGATGGTTCGCCAAGACTACGACCTGACGGCGGCAAAAGAGGCATCTTTTGAGCTTCCTGATGGCTGTAAGCTCGGGCCGGAGACGGGGCTGCCTCTACCTGAATGGTGGGAGCTACCCAGTGTCGAAGCGACGGCAGAAGAGATTCAGATGATGATCCGGCGGAACTTGAAGAGAGCCCAGCGCGAGGGCAAAGGGGCACTCTCTCGTGTACTTGCCGCCAACTTAGCAAAAATCTCATGAAGCGAGACACTCTCTACCACGGTGACGCGCTGGAGATACTACCAACCTTCCCCGACGGCTGCTTCGATGCCATTGTTACCGATCCGCCCTACTGCTCTGGGGGACTCACTGCCAGCGAGCGGGCACGACCAGCGGCCCAGAAATATGTGCAGAGTCGGCAGAAAACCACCTGGCCGGACTTCGAGAGCGAGAGCATGGATCAGAACGCCTGGGCGCAGTGGACATACCGCTGGCTCAAGGAGTGCAAGCGGGTCGCGAAAGACGGAGCGCCCATCGTGATCTTTATAGATTGGCGTCAATTAGCGCTCCTCACCACGCTTCTCCAGTGGGCCGGATGGCGCTGGCTCGGGATCGCTGTCTGGGATAAGACCGAGGCATGCCGCCCGCAGATGGGAAGGTTTGCGGCGCAAGCCGAGTACATCGTCTGGGGTACCAAGGGACGTCTACCCGCCAAGCGGCATGTAGGAACGCTCCCTGGAGTCTTTCGTCACCGTGTTGAGGTGCCCGGTAAGAAGCTGCACATGACCGGCAAGCCACTGGTGCTCATGGAAGACCTGCTCCGAATCGTCGAGCCGGGCGGCACTGTCCTTGATCCGTTCGCGGGTTCGGGTTCGACGCTACTAGCTGCTCGAAATCTCGGCCTTGGCTACGTCGGCATCGAGGCGAGCGCAGACTACTACAAAATCGCCGGGGAGCGGCTTGGGATTACGAGAGCCGATGGTAAGTCTTGACCTCAGCGAAGTAAAAAGAGCGGGTGGAGGCACTGCCTCCACCCGCTCTTTCCTATTTGTAGCGGTCGATGCGATCCTGCTGATACTGGCGGTAGATATCAGATCGGAAGTCGGGCGCTCCCCACTCGCCCTCTGCCCAGGATGGCGGCCCGATATGAAGCTGAATCAGCATGGGGCGAAACTGGATCAACGCAGCGTTCACCGGGGCGCTTGCGGAAACGTTCACGGCTTGGATCGAGCCATCTTCGGAGTCTTTCCAGGCGATTCTCGTAAGCCCGCGAACCATCGGGCCTTCCAGGTGGTAAGCCATGACGACGGCATCGAAGAAGCTCTCTGCCTCGAAGAAGTGAAGCTGCTCCTCTTCCGATTCGTTGTCGAGGTCGGGATCGATCAGGAAGTAGTAGCGTTTCGTCGAATCGGCAAGCCGGTTCCAGTCCTGGAACCCCTCTTCCTGTTCGGGGCTGATGGGAACCTCTCCCGGTTCAATCATCCCACTATCTGGAGTCTTCTCCGTTAATTCTCTGTCCAGCTCGTTGAATATAGATTTCAAATCTTCAGT
>NZ_JAYUPA010000099.1:0-6484 GCF_043760365.1 Armatimonas sp. | reverse complement strand
GAAACCGGCGCGACATTTTTGGAAAACGCTCGCATCAAGGCACTCTCCGCCGCGCAGCACACGGGGCTTCCCGCGCTGGCCGATGACAGTGGCATCTGTATTGATGCGCTCGGCGGCGCACCGGGTGTGCACTCGGCGCGCTGGGTGAGCGAGGAAAACTGGATTCCCGAAGTTTTAAAGAAGCTGGAGGGCAAAGACGGCGGCGAGCGTAGTGCTCGCTATGTCTGCGTCCTGAGCCTCATGGCTCCCGATGGTACGGTGATTGCCGAGTCCGAGGGGACATTTGAGGGGCGCATTGCAGGCGCGCCGCGCGGCACCAATGGCTTTGGCTACGACCCGATCTTTCTCGTCGCGCCTGATTATTCGCAAACCGTTGGAGAGATCAGCGCCGAAGAAAAACATGCCCGTAGCCACCGTGGCGCGGCGGCAAGGAGGCTCTGTGAAAATCTGTATTGATCCGGGGCATCCCTCCGAAGTGGGCGAGGGCGCACGGGGCAAGAAACTCACTGAGATGCATGCCGCGTGGCTGGTGGCAAAGCGCCTGGAAGCACTGCTCAAAGCTGCCGGGCACGACGTGAAGCTCACTAAAGCGAGCGAGAAAGAGTTCGTGAAGAACCGCAAGCGTGCGGAAATTGCCAATGCATTTGGGGCGGATCTACTCGTGCGGTTGCACTGCGACTCGGAGGGCGGAACAGGTTTTTGGACCTACTTTCCGGATCGCCAAGGCACCGACGCAACCGGCAAGCGCGGGCCGAGCACACAGATTATTACCGCCTGCAAGCAACGCGCCCCGAAGTTCCACGCCGCGCTGGCCGCCGGACTCAAAGGCGCTCTGCGCGACAACGGCTGCCTGCCCGACATCCGAACGGCGGTTGGGAGCAAGCAGGGGGCACTGACCGGCTCGATCTGGTCGCAAGTGCCGGTGGTGCTGGTGGAGATGTGTGTCCTAAGCAACGCCAAAGACGAGGCATTTCTGCTCTCCGAGGCGGGGCAAGCTCAAATGGCAAAGGCGCTTGCCGCCGGAGTAAGAGCTGTTGAGTAGGCTCTAACCCCGACGGCACCAACCTAGCCCTCATTCTGCTCAGCCTAGCCCTCGTTCTGCTCGATTTTCAGATCCCCACTCACGGACGAAAGAACCAGCACTGCGCCCGTTCCCTCCCCGATGGACTCGCTGACAACCGCCATACCGGAGCTACGCAGGTCGTGGGGCTGGCCGTCGCTGCCCCGTACCTTGCCTCGGAGCTCCCCGTTGCGGGTACGGGCTTCGAGTACGGCGTTGGTCTTGTAAGGGAGGGCGAGGACAATATCCCCGCTGACCGTGGAGATAATCAGCTTGCCCTTTGTTAGGGGAGACTTGGGGGCGACACTTAGGGTGCCAGAGACCGCATCCACGCTCAGCTCCTCGTCAAAGTCGCACTCCTGCACGCTGGCATCCCCCGAGACCGCTCGCAGGTTCAGCCGCTTTCCGGTGACACCTTTCAGGGCGCAATCGCCCGAAACGACCGCGAGGGTGACGCTCGGAAGCATGGCCTCGGTGAGGCTGATATCACCGCTCTGGCTCTCCGCCTTAAAGCTGGCACCATCCAACCGGATCGCCTGAATGTCACCGGAGGCGGTGTGGGTACTGACGGCTCCTAGCACGCCCTCAATGTAAATATCACCGGAGGTTGTCTCTGCCGCAACATCCCCAACAATCTCCGCCAGATGGATATCGCCGGACTGGGTTGCGGTGACAGCGGTGGCCTTGATCCCGCGTACCGAAAGATCTCCCGAGGGCGAGATAAGGGAAACTTTTACCCCATCCGCAGGAACAAATACCTTGAGATTCAGCTCGATTCGACGCACCTTGACCGTGCCTGTTGCCTGGATCATCCCGCCGCCTTCGGTCGCCTCCGCAGTTACTTGGATGGCGTCCACGGCGCTCTGTGCTTCGTCGGGTGTCGCGGCCCAGATGCGTAGAGTGCCCGCAGCACGCACCTCGGGGAAGTCGCCGCCCTGGACGGAAATATCGCCGAAGGGGTTTTTTACCCGCAGTGTCCCGCCCTTTGCGACATCCAGGGTGACCTCATACGCCTGCTCAAGGGTGGGCTCTCCCTGGAAGCCCTGGGTGATATTAGTCAGATTGATATCAATGTTGCCAATGGAGTCGCTGACTTGCTTACCGATCTTACGTGCTTGTTTAGCGGCATTGGAAGCAAAGCGCCCGGCGTCAAAGTCTCGGAACGAGCCAGCAATGCTCTTGGCACCAGGGAGTCCTTTGAGCGCCTGGTTGAGTGCACCAATCGGATCGTGGGATTTCTTGGCTTCCTCAATCTGCTCCTCTGCGGCAGCGAACTGCTGATCAATGCCCGCCACTTTCTCACGCGCGGCTGCGATCTTCGCGCGTGCCCGCGTTAGTGTCTCCGTCTCAAAGTCATCGTCCCCACTGGCTCCCTTGGTAGCCTCGGGGGGAGCCAGTGGTACGGGGGGCGCAGGGGGCGCTTCGGGGGCGGGCTTCTCCATTGCCGCCAGAAGCTGTGAGGCTTCGTCGGCGGTGATCTTGCCTTCCTGCAAGAGCTGCAAAATCTTAAGATTCTCGTCTTTGGACATCGTGGTGTTCTTTCTTTTTTAGAGATCTGCCAGGAGCTGTGCAGCTTCCGTGGCGGGGAGAGTGCCGTCTTCCACCTGCCGCAAAATGGCGCGGCGACGGGGATTTTCCGGGAGTGTTTCTGATTCTTGTGTCAGTGCCGCTTCGAGTGCATTGACGGCGGCATCAAGGCGGGCACGGACGGTGGGATAGGAAATACTCAGCATCCGCTCGACATCACGGATGATGCCTCGGCAGCGGATAAAAGTTTCAATAAAGCGCTGGTGCTCAGTGGGCAGGCGTGCCAGCGGTGGCGGCGGGAACTCCCCGCAGAGCCGTGTACGGCAGTTGCTACAGCTCAGCTCGGAGACACGAAGTGCTCCGTCACAGACGGGGCACTGCTGTGGGCTTGAATTCATAGAGATAATCTATCTCATATTTCAATAATGTCAAGTTTGGTATTGATATTGTTAATAAATTAACTGTCGCCCCCATTCGTGTGATCGCCCCCATGGACGGGGGCGTCTTGTTGTCCTCGTGCCTCGGACACAAAGGCCCTCTGGGCCATACCGAGCCTACTTGGTGCTCGGCATGGGCGGAACGCCCTTCGTGTCGCGAAGCGACAATAAGACGCCCCCGTTCATGGGGGCGATCACACGAATGGGGGCGATCACTGCGGAGTAAACCGAAGACGGATCGGTGCGCTCCGAAACGGGGCGGGGGGGCGCGAGGTGTCCACATCGAAGGTCTTGCCGATATTGTTGCCCGCGAGGTCTTCCAGGAGCGGCGAGACACGGAGGACATGGCGACGGTGTTGCCAGGGCTTGTCGGGTGTGAAGCACCAGCGGCGCTCGTGGTTGTCCAGAACAACGGTGCCTTGCATGCCCTCCACCATGAGAAGGCGCTGGGCAAGCGCATGATCGAGCGACTCATTGAAGACGACTACCAGCGGGCTCCGTAAGCCCGCCTTGGGCGGCGCGATGTGCCAGCGCGACGGTTCAATCGCGGTGCGGTCCGCCACTGCTACCAGAAATGTCTTGCGAAAGGAAGCCACAAGAGGAGCACCCTGCCCATCCTGCCAGCGCGAGGCAATCTCCAGGGTGTAGCGCTTCCCCACTTCCAGCACCCCGCCGATGTCTTCCAGAGGCTTCACACCCCGCTTGATACGCCCCGGGTCGAAGAGCAGGGTTAAGCGGGTCATCGCCGGGTTCCAGAGCTCCTCGGCCAGCTCTAAAAACGGCAGCTCGACGGGCTGACCCCCAGCTTTCAAGAGCCGAATGTGCCGATACGAGTCGCCGCGACTCATGGGGGCGGAGAAGTGCAGGTAGAACTTGAGCAGATTGACAGGGAGGGTGTCCGCCGTGGGATAGACTTGCACAACCCGGGTGGGAGGTGTAGGGGCACGTGCGGGCAGACGGAAACTTGCTGAGGTGGTGCCGCTGACAGCGTAGTAAGTCGTGCCCGGCAGGAGAGAAAATCGTGGCTCGAAGATTTGTGTGTCGTTGTGAACGCGAAATGTCCCCGCCATCGGGGTCTCGCGCTGCTCCCCGGCGAAAACTTTAAGGATTGCTGCATGGGGCAGGCCAGAGACCTCCACCGACGCCCGGTTCGAGCCTTGTGGCCCGGGAACCCAGCGTACCGTGATGCTCTGGCCTGCCCGTGAGGTCATGGCAGAGGACGGGTTTCGAGGCTCATGGCTCCGCTCTCTTCACGCAGAAGAACCACCGCCGTCTTATTGTCCAGCTTATCGAGCTGATCCACGTTCTTCCAGTCCGCCAGAGTCTCGTAGCCGACTCCTTTTTTATCGGGAACCGGCGCTGTGATCGGCTCGGCTTTGTCAATGCTCTCGGTGACTATCTTCATCACGCCCCGGCTGCTATTGGCCATGAGCAAGTTTACCCGACCGTCTTTCTGGTAGGAAATAATGTCCAGTGGGCGGTTGCGGTTGCCTAGCTCCGCAATGGTCTTGCCCTGGATCTTTGCCCCCGGTTTAATTGCACTCAGCGGGAACTGTACCAGCGGGGTGCAGGTGTAGGCCGCTAATACATACGCCTCTTTCCCGATCATAAACGGGACAAACGTCCGGATCGGAGCGCGCGTCTCAAAGCGCCCGTGGGCTCCGTGGTAGATCTCCACACTGGTCGGATTACTCGTGTCCTTGAAGGGAAACGGAATCGAGCGCAGGGTGGCGGCGAACTCCTCGTTGGAGAGCCCGGCAACCAGTAAACGACCGTCCTGGAACGCCAGATCCGTGATGGACTCCAGCCGGGGATTGCTGCGTCCTGTGGTGGTTTCCGCCGGCGCTGCGGGGAGTGCCACCTGCGAGAAGTGCACTTTCTCCAGCGCGACCAGCTCAAGCTCACTCTCGCCCTTGACACGAACCAGCACGGGAGTCGCCTCCGGGCCGCGCCCACGGGAGACGGAGAGGTAGATATTGCCCGACATCGGGTTGACCGCCATGTCCTCAATCAGAATCTGCGCGGGCTCCGTGCCCAGCAGCCCCGCAATTCTCTTCTCCAGTCCGACAAGCTTCAGTGACGACGCGGCTTTGCCCGGCTTCGTATCGTCGGTGGAGACGGCCACGATCGAAGCCGCCTTAGCATCCGCGATAAAGAGAATGCCCTCTGGGCCGAAAGTAAGAGAGCCCATCGAACGAAAGCTCGGGGTACCGAGGCGCATCCCTGCCGTTGCTTTTCCCGCATGCACACCCCCGACGGTGAAAAGAGCCAGCGTGGCTCCTACAATAAAACGTTTCATTGCGACACTCCTGCCAAAAGATAGCTCAGCATTCGCGTAGGGAACTTGCTATTCCTTCTTTTACTTGTCGGTAATCGTCAGTCGAAACGGATGGATGCTGTGTCGCCGCTCTTTGTCCCAGAGATGCAGTGTCAGAGGCACCGACATGCCGGGTTTGGCGCTGGGCATGACCTGAAGCGTGAAGGGGGCTTTCAGGGGGAACGCACGGTACTCGCTGGGAACCACGATCGCTGGGTCTTGCGAGGTGAGAACAGCGTAGGCCCAGGTGCCAGGGATTTCCGGCGGTGTCCAGCCCAGAACCGCGCCGGACGTGATGGGCTTATCGGTTGTGCCACTGCCTTTTGGAACCAAGCTGCCTTTTTGGGGCAGCGGCAGCTCCCCGGCAGTCTCCAGCCAGAAGCGCCATGCCTCTCGCACATTGGTCTCGTACTCCTTGGCAATCTCACGTTCGGGCGGGTAGCGCCCTGCGACGCCCCTGGCCTTACTGGGAATACTGATCTCGAAGTTAAAGCCGTAGATACCGTAGCTATAAAACGCGTGGGAGTAGGTCAGCCCGGAGTTCCCCCCACGCACGCCCGGCGCGGGCTCGCTCCCGGGTGTGCTCTTGGTGATCGAGTAAGGGGCATCTTTCTGGCGCTGCTGCATTCCTGTCGCGATCTTGGCGTAGCGAGAGTAGTCTTGCTCGATGGTGTGCGCAGGGAAAAGTATCTCCCGAAGGGGGCTATGAATGTCCATAAACGCCCGCAGATTAGGGTGCTCCGCAAAGAAGCGGTCTAGCGCCTGGTTCTCCGGCTCCGAGAGCGCCGAGAGCCCTTCGTAGATATCAGCACCAGGCCGCGCCGTCGAGTCGTTCCAGGTGGAGTCTATCTCGCGGCCACCGCCCCAGCGAACCGGAAAGTTACGGTTCAGGTCCACCCCGAACGTGCCGTCGGCGTTGGGCACGCGATTCTTGCGCCAGTCTTTGTGTGTCTCCTCCCAGAGCTTGCCGTCCACATTGAACATTGGCACGTACCAGAGGCAGCGCTGACTCTTCCAGCCCGCCTCCAGCTCTTCTTCAATAAAGCGCAGCGTGCAGTAAGCGGGCTGCTGCTCACGCGGATGAATCCCCGAGAGCCACATCAGCTCCGGCATTCCTGGCTTCCCGATGCGCACCAGCGGAAT